>CAZOMH010000228.1:0-5333 GCA_964580415.1 uncultured Nitrospirales bacterium | reverse complement strand
GGCGGCTGTCCTACATTTTCCGGGGCAGACCCTGGTCTATTGGTACAAGAACGACAGCCGGGGGCGGCTGTCCTACATTTTCCGGGGCAGACCCTGGTCTATTGGTACAAGAACGACGGCTGGGGGCGGCTGTCCTACATTTTTCGGGGCAGACCCTGGTTTATTGGTACAAGAACGACAGCCGGGGGCGGCTGTTAGCATGCATAGGTACCAAGGTTCTGGTCAAGGAAAAGAAGATGGGAAGTCTGCCCTGTAATTTGCGTAACGGGCATATAGGGCACCCGGCACATAAGGAGACTTCCCATGAACCAAGCACAGGCGTATCACTTTGTCGGTTTGGACATCCACAAGCGCACCGTCGCGTTTTGCGAGAAAACTGCTCCCACATTCCCGAATCGGCTGTCCTTATAGAAACGTCGCCGTTGGCGGTCTGGAGTTTGCAATCCACAGCCCCGGCGTGGGATACATGATTGCCCATGCAAGATACGCCCACTCAGAAACCGTTTCTGGCAGAGGATTCTGATGAAGAAGGTCCTGTTCATATTGGGGGCATGCGCTCTGCTTTGCGCCGTTGTGGTCAGCGGGGGCGGTTTCCTGTCGCTCCATACCGATAAAACGCCCAAGGAGAGGGTGGCAAAGCTGGAGGCGGAAGGGGTCCCCAATAAGGCAACAGACCTGTTGCCTGAGCCTGACAGAACCGTCGCGACCGCGCCGGTCACCGAACAGGCCGTTCGGCCGTCGGCCCCCCCCCAGCGTCCGCAGCACAGTTCCTGTTCGACCAGAACAATACCCTCGTAGGAATAGACGACCGCTTTGGCGACATTTTGGGACGCATACTGGACTGGACCGCCGGTGGCACGCCCATATGGCCTGAAGACGATGAAGTGCGGGGCATGCGTTCCGGTGGGCCGTCCATTTGGCAAGAACCGCCCGAGAACCGGCGCCCCCGGGGTCTTAGAACGCAGTCCGGCCTCACTCTCCGGGGCGTTGGAGGTCTTTGGGATTGCGCATAAGGCCGATGGCCTCGTCGCGGGTAATCATGCCCGCGGCAAACAGGTCCTTCACTGACCGGTCCATGGTGATCATGCCCTCGCGGGCGGCGGTCTCCATTACGCTGTACACCTGGTGTGATTTTTGCTCGCGAATCAGATTGGCGATGGCGTTGTTTTTGATCATGACCTCGCAGGCAAGCACGCGCCCCCCTTCGCGGCGGGGCACGAGCCGCTGGGAGACAATGGCCAGCAGCACCATGGACAACTGGAACCGGACCTGCTGCTGCTGTCCGGGGGGGAACACGTCCACCACGCGGTCGATGGTCTGCACGGCGTCGTTGGTGTGCAGCGTTGCGAACACGAGATGCCCGGTCTCCGCCGCGGTCAGGGCCGCCTGGATGGTTTCAAGGTCGCGCATCTCGCCGATCATGATGACATCCGGGCTCTGGCGCAGCACGTATTTGAGCGCGCCGGGGAAACTGGCCGTGTCCCCGCCGATCTCGCGCTGATCCACGATGCTCCTGCGGTGCTCATGCACATATTCGATGGGGTCCTCGACCGAAATGACGTGGCAGGCGCGTTTTTGGTTGATGAGGTCGAGCAGCGCCGCCAGCGTGGTGGTCTTGCCGCTGCCGGTGGGACCGGTGACGAGCACCAGCCCGTGGCGCGCCATGGCAAATTCGGCCACATGGGCCGGCAAACCCAGTTCGCCAAGGGTGGGAATCTTTTCGGGGATGGGCCGCAGTGCGGCGGTCACCGCGCCTTTTTGGTAATACACGTTGACCCGGAACCGGTTCTTGCCGCCGGGTGCCAGCGAAAAATCGAGTTCCTTGACGTGTTCGAATTGCCGGCGCTGTTCGGGCGCCAGCATGCTGTAGATGAGGTTTTGGGCCTCTTCCGGGGTCAGGGGCGGCTGCTGCACGCGGAACAGTTCGCCGTCGATGCGCAGGATGGGCGGTGCGCCGGCGCTGATAATCAGGTCCGACGCCTTTTCGCCGGCGACCATGTCGAAAAGTTCGTTTATGTTCATCTGTTGGACCCCGCTGCGGTCTTGCCAAGGGAAACCGGCTGACCGTTTTCGGCTGTTCCAGAAGCCCGCGCTCAGCGCGCGCGGATGATACGCACTTCCTCCTCCAGCGTGATGCCGAATCGGTCCCGGACCCGGTCCTTTGCCATGCGGACAAGGCCGAGCACGTCGTCAAAGGAGGCCGCGTTTTCATTCATGATGAAATTGGCGTGGACCGGGCTGATGACGGCACCGCCGAACCGGGCGCCTTTGAGGCCGCACGCCTCGATCAACCGGCCCGCGTGGTCGTTGGGCGGATTCTTGAACACGCTTCCGCAGCAGTGGCCCCGGGGCTGTTTCTCGCGCCTGCGCCGCATGTAATGGCCGAACACGGCGCGCTGGTCCTCTTCGGAGCGGGTGAAACGAAACACCCCGCCCAGGATCACGTCGTCAATGCCGCAGAAGCGCTGGCCGCGGTAACCGTAAAGCGACGGGTCCATCGGCAGCGACCGGAGCCCTTCCAGACTCATCAGGTCCACCGATTCCAGAAAATCGCAGGTGGAGCCGTTGGCCGTGCCCGCATTCATGTAAATGGCCCCGCCCACGGAACCGGGAATCCCCGTCAGCGCCCCCACGCCGGCGTGGTGGTTCGGCAGCATGACCTCGCGCACCAGTTTGGCCAGCGGCACGCCCGAACCGACGCGCCAGCGGCCGCCGTCCAGGTCTTCCATGCGCGTGAGGTGGGTGGTGAACAGCACGATGCCCGGAAACCCCTGGTCGCTGATGAGCACGTTTGAGCCGCCGCCGAGCACGAGCCGGGGCAGGGGCTGGGCCACCATCCACCGCCACGCCTCGTCCACTTCCCGCGCATCGCGCGGCAGCAGGGCAATGCGCGCCGGGCCGCCAATGTTGTACAGCGTTGCCGGCGCCAGCGGATAGTCCAGCCGCGCATAGGGGAACGGCGGGCTCTTAAGGGTCTCGTCAGTCATGCATGCATTATACAGGAGTTGCGCGCGGGGGCCAGACTTCGTGATCCCAGGGTGCCTTTCGGGCAGTCGCTTGTCCCGTCGCGTTGCTTTGCCCCCGCAAGGGGGCCAACAATAACAGCCGCAGGTGGAGCGAAGCGGAACCTGCGGGACAGGAAAAGGAGCACGCGTCCCCAACGGGGGCGAACAAGGCGTTGGCGGGCGGTCCCGAACGCGTTCTTGCGGCGGTCTTGGGTGTCTGAATAACGCGACGGAACGTCGCGTTTACTTCTTTCCCTTGCGGGGTTTGTTGGCCAGATGCTTGAGGTGATAAACGAGGTTCTGCGCCTCGCGCGGGGAGAGCGCATCGGGGTCAATTTTCTGGAGTTCCAGTTCGACGGCGGTGGGACCGGTCTCGGCGGGGGGACCGAAGAGCCACATCTGCTCGGGCAGTCCGGCCGGGGCAGGGTTGCCCGATTCGAGCGATTCCAGGATGGTGCGGGCCCGGCCGATGACAGACGGTGGCAACCCGGCCAATTGCGCCACGTGGATGCCGTAGCTGTGGTCGGCGCCGCCGTCGACGATGCGGTAGAGAAACACGACGCGGCCGCCGTATTCGCGCACGGCCACGTTGACGTTCTTGGCATGCTCCAGCTTTGTGCCCAGTTCGGTGAGTTCGTGGTAGTGCGTGGCGAAGAGCGTGCGCGCGCGGGTGTTGTCGTGCAGGTGCTCGGCCACGGACCAGGCGATGCTGATGCCGTCGAAGGTGCTGGTGCCCCGGCCGATCTCGTCGAGCACGAGCAGGCTGCGCTCGGTGGCGGAGTTGAGGATGGCGGCGGTCTCGATCATCTCGACCATGAAGGTGGACTCGCCGCGCACGAGGTTGTCCGAGGCGCCGACGCGGGTGAAGATGCGGTCGACCACGCCGATGCTCGCCCCGGCTGCCGGCACGAAGGAACCGATCTGTGCGAGCAGCGTGATGAGCGCGGCCTGCCGCAGGTAAGTGGATTTGCCGGCCATATTGGGGCCCGTGACGATGAGCATGGACGCGGCGGCGGGGTCGAGCACGGTGTCGTTGGGCACGAACTCGCCCGTCTTCATCAAATCCTCGACCACGGGATGGCGTCCGTCGCGGATGCGTATCTCGCCGAAGTCGCCCACCTCGGGCTTGCAGTAGTCGCGCGCGGTGGCCACCTCGGCCAGCGAGAGCAGCGTGTCGATCACGGCCACGGCGTCGGCCGTCTGCTGGATGCGCCGCGCCTCCGCGGAGACGGCGTCGCGCAGGGCGCAGAACAGATCATATTCGAGCGTGTGCATGCGCTCCTGCGCCGTGAGCATTTCCTCCTCGCGCTCTTTGAGCGCGGGCGTGACGTAGCGCTCGGCGTTGGCGAGCGTCTGCTTGCGCTGGTAGTCGGCGGGCACGCTGTCGGCCTGGCCGCGGCTGATTTCGAGGTAGTAGCCAAACACACGGTTGTAGCCGACCTTGAGTTTGGCGATACCGGTGCGTGTGCGTTCGTCCTGCTGGAGCTGGGCGATCCAGTCCTTGCCGCCGCGCACCAGTCCGTGCAGCCGGTCCAGGTCGGCGCTGTAGCCGTCGCGGATGATGCCGCCCTCGTTGAGCGACAGCGGCGGCTCGTCGACGATGGCGGCGGCGATGCGGCTTGTGACGTCTTCGAGCGGATCGATCTCACCGCAGAGTGCGGCGAGCATCTCCGAACCGGTGTCGGCCAGCAGCGCGCGCAAGGCGGGCATGCGTTCCAGCGACGCACCCAGCGCGCGCATGTCGCGCGCGTTGCCCGTGCGCGAGGTGATGCGGCCCGTGAGCCGTTCCAGGTCGGCGATGCCGCGCAGCGTGTCGCGCAGCGCCATGCGCAGGTCAACGCGGTCCACCAGTTCGGCGACGGCGTTCTGCCGACACCCGATCTCGGCGGCGTCCACCAGCGGGTGCAACAGCCAGTCGCGCAGGCGGCGGCTGCCCATGCTGGTCAGCGTCCGGTCGATTACAGAGAGCAGCGTGCCACGCCGGGCACCGGTGGCCGTGGCCACCAGTTCCAGGTTGCGCTGGGTGTTGCCGTCGAGCACCACGTAGCCCGAGGGGCTGTAGCGGCGGGGCAGGCGCAGCCGCGGCGCGCAGTCGCGCTGTGTCTCGCGCACGTAGGACAGCAGCGCGCCCAGGCAGCCCGTGGCGGCCGGCGCGTCATCGAGCCCCACGCCCTTGAGCGTGCCCAGGCCCCATGTGGCCAACACGAGGTCCTCGGCCAGCTCCGCGTCGAAGCGGTCCGCGGGCCGGGCCGTGAAGGTGATGCCGGGAAAGTTCCGGCGCATGCGCGCCAGAAAGTCGGCGTCGATTTCGTCGGAATGGAGCACCTC
>CAZOMH010000227.1:0-6849 GCA_964580415.1 uncultured Nitrospirales bacterium | reverse complement strand
TGTCCGCCTCGCTGTTGACCTTGTCCCACAGTTCCCGCCCGGGCACAAAGGGCAAGTCCGACAGGCTGCCGTCCTCGGTATGGTGTACCCAGTCGGCAACGGCGGAAAGCCGCGCCCGCGCCTCCTCGTCCTGGAACAAATCGACCTCGGCCAGGGCGCGTTCCAGTTTGCGCAGGCACAGATAATTGCCCCGGCCCTTGACCAGGCAGGCCTCAAAGGAGACCTCCAGACAGCGCTTCAGCAGGGGCAAATCCTTTTCAATAATCTGTTCCTGCAAATTAATCGTGCGCGTGGAAACAACAATACGTTCCTTGTTGCGGATCGCCCACAGCACGGCCGGAATAAGGTACGCCACGGTCTTGCCAACCCCGGTCGGGGCCTCGACAATGGCAAAGGAGTCCGTGTTGAACGCCTCGGAGATCGCCTCCATCATCTGCACCTGCTGGGGACGAATCTCGAACGCGGGAAGGTTGCGGGCCATGGGACCGTCGGCCCGGAAAGCCGCCTCCAGTTCGCGCATATTCAGCAGGGAAGCCTGCTTGGGGACAAAGGGTTCGACAACCACGTACACCTGGCTGGCCTCGTTGTCGATGATGAACATGCCATGACCGTGGTTGCTGTACATGGCGGCCAACTGAAGGTCCGGCTCGCTCGGGGTAAGGTCGTCCCCGGGATGGTTGTGGATAACCACTTCCCGCAGGTCCAGCCCCTCGAAAATGGCCGGAACCGCCGAAGCATGCCCCCTCGCAAGCACTCGAACCCGCTCCACCTTGCCGTCGGCACCCAGCGTCCCGGCAAAAAACACCTCGTGGCCGCCCGCATCCACGATAGCCTCGTGAAGCTGGACTATGGCGTCCGGACTCAGCCGGTTATGTGTGTTTTCTCCGGGTACGGGGGGCATTGGGTGTACTCATATTCGAGCGGGATGGGGCAACGCGCCCAAGATGGCGCAGATCGTACCCTTTACGGGGAGCCGTTGCCAAGTTTTCCCATATCCCGGATCGTTCAACAGACGGTAACGGCCAAGTTTGATCAGGCTTAGCGAAGTTATGGCGATTTGCTAAACTCGCCAAACGTGGTATAACCGTCGCATGGACCCAATTATCAATCCATTTGCCCCTGGCGCGGGAATGCCTCCCCCGGTACTGGTCGGGCGTGATGCGGTTTGGGAAACCGTACGTCTTGTCGTTTACGGTTCCCATGTTCGACGAATTCATGCACCGAATCATGCCCGATGACGACTGGCGAACATAGTCCGATTCCACCGGAACCAGGGGTCACTTCCCCCCATATTCCCTCTCAATCCAGTGCAGCAGCGCCTCCACATTGATGGCGCTTTCCCAGGGACGGCACCGGGTGCTCTGGGGCTTATGGTCACGGTAGTATTCGGCCCACGCGCCGGTGTCGTCCGCCAGCGACAGCGTCTTCTCGTAAAGCTCCCCCGCCGCGGAATTGCCGAGTTCGGTCAGGGCATAGAGCACCAGGCCGTAGTCATAGCCCACGGACACCTCGCCGTCGGGGCGGGACGGCAGTTTGCCATTTTCCCTATAGGCCCGCACTATCGCTTCCACCTGCGTCCGCAATTCTTCCATGGTGAAGAGGGCCGAATGGAAATACAGCGGCGTGAGGCTGACCGACTGAAGCGTGTACACTTTGGGTTCGACCTTGGGCAGCGGCGCCTTGTTGAGACAGTCCACACAGACATAGCGCCCTGTCTCCGTGCGAAGCGTCCACTGCACCGTATTGCAGGCTTCGCACACCCCGTGGCGCGCCTTGGGCAGTAGGGACTCGTCGGCGCAACGGTCGGGATTGTTCGTGATCAACCGTCCATCCCGCCAGAAATTGCCACGAAAAACACCCCGGACCTGTTCCAGCGTCCCGCAGGCCGCATCTGTCTTCTCCTTGCCCCAAAGTCCCTCTTGCCCGGCAAAAGCCGCCAGCTTCGCGCCACCGTCCAAGAACAGCATCGTTGCCTCCGCCGACCCGTCATTCAGGGCCGACCGGGGAAGAATCCCCCCCGCCACATAGGTCTCATCGCCATTAAACGGCAGCATCCCCTTCACCAAATGCCGCTGCTGCACGGTCCAGGCCCAGTCGAGCAGCGGAAAGATGCGCTTCAAGAACGCCCGATCCCCTGTCCGGGCCAGGTAATCGAACGCCTGAAGTATAATGTACCCGGTAATCTCGACCTCGTCGTTTTCATGCACATGGAACAGCCCCGGAATGCCGAAGGCCTGGGCGTTGTGTATCGCACCGCACTTGTCAAAAATCCCGAAATAGAAATCGAGGATGTCCCGGCACATCTCCACATGGCCCAGCGCCGCAAGTCCCCGCGAGGTACCGTACTGGTCGCGCACATAACCCAGGTGGTACGGATACCCGGCCACTATCCCGCCCTCAACCGCCTGCTGGGCCTTGATCTGCACCGCCGTGTCGTCCAGCACCTGCACCAACCGCTCCCGCAGGGGAACATCGGCGGGCAGTTCTTTCCCGAAATCCCGGCCTTTCGCCGTGAATTCCGCCCACCAGGAACGGGTCCTGCCCAGAAGGCCGCCGTAATCCGCACCAACAGCCGCATCCATATGCGCCAAACACGCTTCAAGCTCGGGACCACCCGACACAAACAGCGTCCCCTGACCGGGACCAAATACAAACGACGCCCCACGCTTGGCCGGGTCAAAACTGCCTGTCACGTCGCCACGCCAAGAAAACTCATGAAAGAACGCAAACGGAATCGGATACTGGCCGAAAGGAACGCACGGCCTGCCGACGGGAGTCTCCACCAGAAGACTGCCTTTCGCCGGGGCCTGCCCAAAAGTATCCTCCCTGCTCGTAATGCGCAACCAGGGTTCGGGATGAAACACAAAACTTACCGGTACCGTGGCATTCACCTGACGGATGAAAACGGGAAGTTCGCTGTCCACAAAGTCCGTGATAACGGCGACAACCGCGCCGTTCTCAAGGATACGGTGTTCCCAAACCGCCGCTCCCGGCACCCGCCGTGAAACACAGGAGGCCCCGGCCGATTCAAGCGCCATGCCGCCGATACTCGTCGTGCTGTAACCCGGCCCGAAGAATTGGACGATATCCGGACCCTGCCCGTACACGCACAACCGCCCGTTGCCCATGCAGTACACACTGCCGTTGCTCTCCCCCGCGGTCCACTCGCGGGGTGCCCCCGTCGCGGCCCCTGCCAGCGGTCCTCCCGGTTCCCCGCCATCGGCAATGCACGAACAGCCGACCGCACACGCAACGAAAACAAACACGAGAGCCGGAGACATCTGTATTTTCTGCATGACCATCGAAACCTCGCCTTGGAGCAGTCAACCCTGCGCATTTCAACCGGCACCCGGTTTCGGCGCACCGGGTCAGTACTCTACCCGCCAATTCCGGCAAGAAGCAATCCCAGATTCCCGCCCAGGGAATTGATCGCCCCGGGGGTACTTGCTACACTCTGTCCACAAAATCTCAACCTTGGTTCATCTCCACGCATGCGGCCTCGTTTTCCGCGAAATGGGCGCTTTGCCAGAATTGTTTGCCTTATCCATGTGGTCTGAGCACAACACACACCACAAGGCCCTGCCGGGCTGTGTAACGGGCGCGTCCAACAGGACGCTTGACCGCTTAAAGCCCTGTTTTATCCTGTTTGCCTGCTGGCTGGCGCTGTTCACGGCCGGTTGCGGCACGGTCAAACCCGAACGCGACTACCGGAACGCCGCCGATCTGGTGTCAAAACACACGGGGGTGGCCGACGTCTATGACCCCACCGTGGACCCCTTGGTGGAGCAGAAGGTGCAAACCCTGCTCACGGAGGACCTCCACCTGGACCAGGCGGTTCACATCGCGTTGCTGAACAACCGCGGATTCCAGTCCCTCTTCTTGGAAATCGGCGTCTCCCGCACGGATGTCGTCCAGTCGGGCATGCTGGCAAACCCCGTGGTTTCTCTTCTCCCGCGCATCCCCGATATTGGGGGACGAATCAATCTCACGACCGGGTTTGCCCAGGAGTTGGCGGACCTCTGGCAAATGCCCATCGCCAAAAAGACGGCCAGGCTTGCCCTCGAAAATACCGTTCTGAAAGTGGCCGATGCGGCAATCACCCTGGCCGCCCAGGTCAAAACGCAGTACTTCCAACTCGTGACGTTAAAGGAAAGCGAACGTATCGAACGGGAAAACGCCGCACTTCTGGACCAATCCATGGTTCTTGCGCAACACCGGTTCGATGCCGCTGAGACATCGCTGCTTGACGTGAATTTGGTGAAATCAGACGTCGTGGCGGCGCAAATGCGCCTGTCCAAGATTCAGGGCGACATTGCGCAGACACGGGCTTCCTTTGCAAAACTGCTCGGAATCGACAAGTCAAAGACCGCTTGGGAGCCTGTGGACCCGCTTGACGAACCAGACGGAGAGTTGGCGGACACTGCGGCACTCGTCGAGCTTGCCCTGTCACAACGGCTGGACGCGCAGATGGCGGCCATGGACTGTCGTCTCGCCGAAAATGAACTGGCAAAGCAGGGACGATCCGTCATTTCACACCTGTCCCTGGGCATGGAATCCGAACGGACGGAAAACAATGCCGGTCCCAGCCGTTTCCAGCGGGGAATTGCGGCATGGAATCCCCTCACCGACGCACAGCCCGCGTTTCCAACCGTCAACGAGGACAAACTTGCGGCAAAATATACTGTCAACCGCCTGACAGGGCCGTCCCTTGAGATGGATGCGCCCGTGTTTGACCAAAACCGGGCGCACATTGCCAAGGCCCGAATACAGTTGCAGCAGAAGCGCAAGAACTTCGAAGAGATGGAGGAATCGATTCGGGAGGACGTGGAGAAAGCGGCGACTGGCGTGACAACCGCCGCAGAACAGTTGCGGGTCTCCAAGGAGGAAGCGCTGCCGCTGGCCGAGCGCAACTACGAAACAGCACAGCGGGTGTATCAGGCGGGAGAGGACAGTATCCTGGTCGTCATCGAGGCGCACAAGACACTTATTGGGGCCCGCAACGACCGCACCCGGGCACTGGGCGACTATGCTGTTGCGCTGGCGGAACTGGAACGCGCCGTCGGCGGCCGGCTCGACGGAACCGTCACGGGGCCGCCGCCCGCGACGGAGGGCAAGCCGTGAACGCTGCGCCTTCCGACCCGCACGGGCATGCCAAACAAACCTTCGTGGTCCGCCACAACCGCTTCATTCTCTTTGCCGTTCTGGCCCTGTCACTCGGAGGGGTGTATTCGGCATTCCACATGCCTTCCTCGGTGTTTCCGCAGACCGATTTTCCCCGTGTGGTGATACTGGTGGACAACGGAGTAATGCCGGCGGACGAGATGATGGCGACGATTACGCGCCCGATTGAAGAGGCCATGAAAGACACGCCGGGCTCGCTGAGCATCCGGTCCGCCACGGGGCGCGGCTCCGCCGAGGTGAATGTCTTCTTCCGCTGGGGCACGGACATGGTCCAGGCGGAACTCTACGTGCGCAGCCATCTCTCGCAAATCGCCAATGAACTTCCGCCAACGGCCGGGTACCAGGTGCAACGCCTGACCTTCTCATCCTTTCCAATCATCGGCGTCAGCCTTACAAGCAAGACGCGGAACATCACCGAACTCTGGGAAATGGCGGAATATCAGGTAAAACCGCAATTCCTGCGCATCACGGGCGTTGCCCGGGTAGACCTCGTGGGCGGGCGCGAACCGGAATACCACGTGGTGATCGACCCCGCCAAATTGGACGCGCGGCATTTGACGGCGGCGCAGGTGTGCGACGCGCTAAACAAGACAAACCTGTTTGTCCCCTCGGGAATGCACGAGGAGAACAGCCAACTCTATCTCACACTGGTGGACGGGCGCGCCCACAGCACCAAGGATATCGGGGATATCCCGGTGGCCTTTCCAGATGACACCCCCGTGTGCATACGCGACGTCGCCTCTGTGGTGAAGGGCGCCGCGCCCAAATACAATATCGTCACGGCGGACGGCGTTGACGCCGTGCTGCTAAACGTGAAAAGCCAGCCGGACGGCAACACGATGTCGATTGCGGAGGCGCTCAACACGGAGATGGCGGCGCTGCGGGGGCAACTGCCGCCCGATGTGCGCATGGCCTTCTTCTATGACCAGTCCGTGTTTGTGCGCGAAGGTGTCCGCAGCGTGTGGGAAAGCATCTTCTTTGGCGTCTTGCTCTCCGTTGCGGTGATGTATCTCTTCCTGCGCAGCGCGTCCACAACACTGGCGGCGGTCGTCTCCATCCCGGCCACGCTGCTCATTACGATGCTCGGAATGCGCGTGCTCGGAATGAGCTTCAACTTGATGACGCTCGGAGGTATTGCCGCGGCGATAGGCCTCATCATCGACGATGCGATTGTGGTGGTCGAGGCCATCCACACCAAGGTGGGCCAGGGGCACCCCCCGTCCGAGGCCGTGCGACTCGCCATGGGCGAAGTGGGCCGGGCCCTGGTGGGCAGCACGATTACTCCGGTCGTTGTGTTTGTGCCGTTGGCGTATCTGGACGGCGTGCCCGGAGTGTTCTTCCGGGCCCTGGCGCTCACAATGGTGTGCTCGCTGCTTGTGTCGCTGTTGCTCGCTGTAACCCTCATTCCAACAATGGGCGTGATGCTGATACGGCAGGGCACCGTCGCCGCCCTGGTGCGCCGCGGCGCCCGTCTCGGGCGCACGGTCCAAGTGTACGAATGGACCATGCGCAGGGCGTTGCGCCATGCCGCGCTCATGATGCTCATGCTGTGCCTTGTGGTGGGCGGCGCGGTCGGGCTGTATCTGCGTCTGGATTCGGATTTCTTGCCAACCCAGGACGAGGGCGCGTTCGTGCTGGACTATTTCAGCCGGCCCGGCACAAGTCTGT
>CAZOMH010000226.1:0-6897 GCA_964580415.1 uncultured Nitrospirales bacterium | reverse complement strand
GCCCATCTGTTCGCGCATCAACCCCGCCATCTCCACCGCAAGAACCGCCATCTTCCCGTTGTAGTACGCATACCACATCCGCGTCTCCGCAGCGGCAACCCGCGCGGGATCAAAGTTGCGGTTCAGACCGGTGTTGTGGAAACCGGCATACCAGCCGTATCCGCCAGCCGCACAAAACAGCACCGCCAAGACAACCGCCACTGGCACCAAAATCCTTCGTCTTGCCGTCATTTGCAAGCTCCCATCGTTTTGACTGAAGGCGTACCGCCGACATGTTTCAGACCAGGGACGTCGCCGCCCCCCCCGGCAGTCCACACACCGCTACCGGCAAAAGAAAGGCGCTCCGCGCCAATTCTGCACCTTTCCAGCACCCATTAGAATTTATCATTATTCCGTCAATGTTTGATCAGCAAACCCGCTTGACTATATAGTATTGTCTTGATTAAAAGGCAGCAAAGCATTTTCCGATGACAGGAAAGCCCATGGATCATCAATTTGAGCCCGGAACTTTGGTGGGCGGGCGTTACGAAATCCGCAGCATGATCGGCAAAGGCGGCATGGGGCAGGTGTATCTCGCACTCGACCGCCAGACCAACACCGACGTGGCGCTTAAGACACTGCACGCCAAATATACTTCCAACAGCCACGCGCTGGCCCGGTTCACCCGCGAGGTGAAATTGGCCCGGCAATTGAACCATCCGGGAATCGTAAAGATATTTGACGCCCGGCACTGGAACAACACGCTTTTCTACACGATGGAGTATCTGAACGGCAAAAGCCTGCGCCAGTGGATTCGGCAAAAACACCGCCTCGATCTGGGTTCCACGGTGCGCGTTCTTTGCCTCGTCGCCGACGCGCTGGATCATGCCCACCGAATCACCATTCACCGGGACCTTTCCCCCGAAAACATCATGGTCCTGCCCGACGGCTCCATCCGTGTTCTGGACTTTGGACTCGCCAAGCTTGACGATCAGTTCAAAGGCCTGACCACGATTGGCATCAACCTGGGCAAGGCGCATTACATGTCCCCGGAACAGGAAGAGGACGCATCGGTGGTTGACCACCGCGCGGACCTGTATTCCATGGGCGTCATGTTCTATGAAATGCTTGCCGGACGTTCACCGCGCATGATGACCGACGCCGCCATGCAGGGCCAGGCGGCCTTCCTGGATGTTCTGGCAGGCCGCGCAGCGCCACCCATTACGAAGATCACGGACATCCGCTCCGACCTTCCCCCTGAAGCCAACGATTTTGTGAACAAGGCGCTTGCCAAGAATCCGGACGACCGTTTTTCCAGCGCCGCCGAGTTCAGAGCCGCACTGCTGAACCTGTACAAGATTTACCGCGAACGCGAGGCAGCCGCCGCCGCCACGCTGGCCGCGCAGCAGGCGGCCAAGGCCGCCGCATTGGCCAATCCGGGTATCTTAAGACGCATCAGGAACTATTTCACGGGACTGCTGCGCCGCAAGTAGTCTGCCCTGCTTTTGTTTGCCGCAGCCCCGCCGTGGTCCGGAGTGTTCATCCCCGTCGTCCCGGCGCGCCCTGCGGCCACCGCCCATCGGGCCACTGGACAACAAGCATGATAGCCACCGTCATTAATGCATTGGCGATTGTCGCCGGAAGCGCCGCCGGTCTTGTCGCCGGCCGGTTCATCAGCGAGAAGATTCATGACACAATGCTCAAGAGTCTCGCTTTGTGCGTGCTCCTGATCGCCGTTTCGGGCGTCGTCAAGGTCTCCCCCGCCCTTTCCTCACAGAGCACGCTGGTTGTCATATTTTCGCTCGCCCTGGGTGCGCTGTTCGGCGAGGTCGTCGATATTGACGCCCGCCTGCAGCGTTTCGGCAACCGGATTGAGGCCCGGCTCAAGGGTCGGGGCGGCAGAGTTTCGGAAGGCTTTGTCACCGCAAGTCTGGTGTTCTGCGTCGGGGCAATGGCCGTTGTGGGTTCCCTCGAGAGCGGTCTGACGGGGGACCATAAGACACTTTTCGCCAAATCCGTCATCGACGGCATCTCTTCCGTCGTATTCACCTCGGCACTGGGCATCGGTGTCATGCTGTCCGCGGTCTCCGTCTTCCTCTACCAGGGGGCCATAACGCTTGCCGCCGGTTCGCTCAAAGCGGTGCTGACCGACCGTGCGGTCACCGAAATGACTGCGGTGGGCAGCATGCTCATCTTTGTCATCGGCCTGAATATGCTGGGGGCTACAAAGGTCAAGGTGGCCAACCTCCTGCCGGCCGTCGCCGGACCCGTCATCTTCCAGGCGTTTCTCTTCATCCTTGGCCGGTAGCCCGCGAAAGCCGTTGCCTCTCCCCGCCCAAAAAGGCATAATGTCCCCACGTGGCAACACGTCGCGAACATTTGTGAGCGCTTGCCGCAGCGCACAAGCGTTTTGCGGCCACCGGATTTCACTGTGCTGGAGGAATCGAGCATGAATCGCACGACGGGTATCTGCGCGGGAACGCTTCTCCTGGCTTTTGCCGTCATGACGGCCGCCCAAGCCCGCACGGTTTGGCTCGACGACCTTGACCTCGGCCTGATTAAGCAGGGTTGGGGAAAAGCCCAGCCCAAGAAATCGGTGCAAGGCAGACCATTGCGCCTGCAGGGCAAAACCTATGAGCGGGGCGTGGGGTCCCACGCCGCCGGCTCGTTCTACGCGGAATTGGACGGCAATGCAAAGCGCTTTCAGGCGGTGGTTGGGGTGGATGACGACAGCAACGGCCCAGGCACCATTGCGGTAAGCATTGCCGGTGACGGGAAGGTGCTCTTCCGCAGTCCACTGTTGAAGACCGGGGATACCCCCGCCGTTGTTGACCTCGATTTGTCCGGTGTGAAGCTGCTCGCGGTGAAGATGGAAGACGGCGGCGACGACAATCATTTCGACCACGCAGACTGGGCGGACGCGAAATTCATTGTGGACGGTGCCGACCCGAAGCTGGTGCCCAAGCCGCATCCCCATGAGGAGAAGTTCATCCTCACCCCGAAGCCGCCGCAGGAACCGCGCATTAACGGCGCCCGGGTGTACGGCGTGCGTCCCGGACACCCTTTCCTGTTCAGGATACCGGCAACTGGTGCGCGGCCCATGCAATTCTCTGCCCATGACCTGCCCGCCGGCCTTGCGCTTGACCAGGGCACGGGCATCATTTGCGGAACCATCGAAGACAAGGCCCCCGGCACGCACAAAGTGGTGCTGCTCGCGGAAAATGGCGCGGGCAAGGCCGAGCGCGAACTGTGCATTGTCGCGGGCGACACGCTGGCGCTCACGCCGCCCATGGGGTGGAACGACTGGTACGCCCACTATGATCGCATTACCGGCGCCATGATGCGCGAGGCCGCCGATATTATGATTTCCACGGGCATGGCGGACGTGGGTTACCAGTACGTCAACATCGACGACTGCTGGATGACTTTTGCAAAGCACAAAGACCCCAAACGCACGGGGCGGCAGCGCGACGCCAACGGGAACATCCTGCCGAACGCCTATTTCCCCGACATGGGCGCGATGACCGACTATATACACAGCAAGGGCCTCAAGGCGGGGCTCTATACCTCGCCGGGCCCGCAAACCTGCTCAGGCTGCGAGGGTGCCTGGAACAAGGAAGAACAGGACGCGAAACAGTTCGCCGCCTGGGGCTTTGACTTCCTCAAGTACGACTGGTGCTCCTACCAGAAAGAGGCCGGGAACAACAGTCTGGACGAGATGAAGAAACCCTACATCAAGATGGGAAACATACTGAAATCCCTCGACCGCGATATCGTGCTGAACCTGTGCCAGTACGGCATGGGCGACGTCTGGAAATGGGGTGCCGAGGTTGGCGGCCAGAGCTGGCGCACCTCGGGCGACCTCGGCTTCGAACTCGACGGCTACCACGACGTCGCACGGCGCAATGCCGAACACTGGCCGTATGCCAAGCCGGGCGCGTGGAACGATCCGGACTACCTCCTGATCGGCTTTGTCGGGGCCGCCTCCGAAATGGGCGAGCCGACCGCCTGCTCCCTGACACCCAACGAACAGTATTCGTACATGTCCCTCTGGTGCCTGATGGCCTCTCCCCTTTTCTACAGCGGCGACATGACCCGCCTCGACGAGTTCACGCTGAACGTTCTCTGCAATCCCGAAGTTATTGACATTGACCAGGACCCGCTGGGCGCGCAGGGACACCCTGTTGTCCGCCGCGACGATGACACGGAAGTCTGGACCAAGCCGATGGAAGACGGGTCTGTTGCCGTCGGGCTGTTCAACCAGGCAGAGGCCGAACAGACCGTTCACGTGGATTGGAGCGAAATCGGCCTGGCAGGAAAACAGCGCGTTCGCGATCTGTGGCGGCAGAAGGACGTGGGCGTGGTCGAGGGAAGTTACAGTGCTCCGGTCGGCCGCAACGGTGTGATGTTGGTGCGCGTTTGGCCGGAGAAGTGATACTGGCAGGGTCATGTTCTGCCAGGGTCTATGGGACCTATGGGACTTATGGGTTTTATGGGAAAAGGCAAGGCGCAGTCCGCTGACAAGGACCTGCCCGCAAACAACCAGGGATCTGATTTTTACAGACAGGAGTCATGCAATGACACAATCCATTTCGCGCAGAAGTTTTTTCAAGGGCACCGTGGCCGGTGCCGGTCTTCTTGCATTGGGTGGCGCCGCAATGGCGGCCGACGCGCCCATTCAGGGGTTTGACGACACCAAAAGCAACACGGACAAAAGCCGGGTATGGACGCCCATTTCGGACCGCAAGGTGCGGGTCGGTCTGGTGGGTTACGGTGTGTGCAAATTTGGCGCGGCCTTTGAATTCCAGAACCATCCCAACGTGGAGGTTGTTGCCGTCAGCGACCTGATTCCGGAGCGCTGCACGGAACTGGCGAAAGTCTGCAAGTGCGAGAAAACCTATCCCTCCCTTGAGGAGATGGTCAAGGACCCGAAAATTGAGGCCATTTTTGTGGCCACCGACGCGCCGAGCCACTGTCAGCATTGCATCGAGGTGCTCAAGTCCGGCAAACATGTGGCCAGTGCCGTGCCCGCAGTGTTCGGCAACCTTGAAGACGCGGACCGCCTGTTCGAGGCGGTGAAATCGTCGGGACTCAACTATATGATGTTTGAGACAACCGCCTTCCACAATGACACGTACGCCATGCGCCAGATTTACAAAGCCGGCGGCTTCGGCAAGATGAACTACACCGAGGGCGAGTATTACCACTACATGGACACGCCCATTGACTCCTACAAGGGCTGGCGCATCGGCCTGCCGCCGCAATGGTATCCCACCCATTCAAACGGCTACTACACGGCGGTCACCGGCGGCAGTTTCACCGAAGTCTCCTGCATGGCCGTCCCCAGCATTATCCCCGAATTCCAGCCCAATGCCAACCGCTACAACAACATCTTCGCCACCGAGATCGCCCTGTTCCGCACAAGCGAAGGAGGAATGGCGCGCATGGCCGTGAGCTGGGACACGCCCGGTCACGGCGGCGAAATGGGGCGCGCGCGCGGACAGAAAGGGTCGATGGTTGACGGGAAGTACGACGGCAAGGCGGACATTTCTCCGCTCACCCTTGAAAAACCGCCCCTGCCGCCGGGTGTGGATTCCGGCGGCCACGGCGGGTCCCACGGCTACCTCTGCGAAGAATTCGTCAATTCCATTTTGCAGGCGCGCACGCCTATGGTGAACATTGCCTGGGCGCTCAACATGACCGTGGCCGGCATCGTCGCCCACCAGTCCGCCCAGAAGGACGGCGAGACCATGAAAATACCGCAGTACACGCTGTAACCGTTCGAACAAACCCCAACCGGGTGGCTGATGCACTGCCTCAGTCACCCGGTTCTTGTTTGCGTTGCGCACGGTTCGAAAACCGCCCCGCTGAAAACTTCGCTTACTTTTCAGCCACCACAGGCTTCATCTCCGCCAGTTTCCCCAGCAGTTCGGCCGAGGTCCGGGCGATTTCTTCCCCGGCAACCGGATCGAGGAAACTGCTTCGGGCGGTGCGTATTTCGTAACCGCCTTCCCCGAATGCCGCAACCGTGGGGACGTAACCACAATAGCCGTTGGAGAGTTCGGCCACGAAGGTCGGCCTCCACGGAGAGTCCTTCTTGATGGACAGGCCCATCGCGCAGAAGTATTCCGCGGGGTTGGACACGATGGCCGCGCTTCCAACGCGCATCGCCTGAACTTCCACATCCACGGTGGGAGACTGGGCCTTCAGTGCCCGCAGCAGGCCCGCTTCATTCTTGTAGATTTCCTCATGCCCCGTGCCCAGACCACCTTCGGGCCGTTCACGGGCGACAAGTTCGTCGTCCGAGGCGCCCAAGTCGCGAATGGGCAGCGCAAGACGCCGTGAGACGACCGCCAGCGGCACATCGGTTGAATACTCCGTCCGCGCGAGCACTTTCAGGACTTCCGCCCCAAGAATCGTGCCCACGCGCCGGCACCACTTTTCGCCAAACTCGGCCGGCCGCACATCTCTGTTGTCCACCTGGGTCACGTCCCCGCAGGCCCCGTTAAGCACCACCACGCCCGCATCCGCGCCCTTTGCCGCGCGCACCGTCTGGCGCAGGGACCAGGGCCAGTCGACCGAAACAAGGCTGCCGCTCATCAGCGTGCCGTGGAGCGCATAGTTCACCAGGCATCCCAGAAACACGCCGTCCATATCCTCGACGGCAATCACGCCAACTTCGGGGTCAATCGGACCGGCCGGTTCGACAATGTCCGGATTCCCCTTGCCCGGATGGGTTTTCACTTTGCCGTCCTTCATCTTAAAACGGCGGTTAAACGCGACCGACCCCTCCAGCCCGGACCCCGACCCAGCCCGGGCCTCCACCATGTTATCGACAGCCCTGAACACCGTGTTCGCGATGCGATCCGCAACCAGCGCGCAGTAGGCGGGGTCGCGCTCAACGTGGAAACCCTCCAC
>CAZOMH010000225.1:0-6899 GCA_964580415.1 uncultured Nitrospirales bacterium | reverse complement strand
CTGAATTTCTGGATCAGCTTTCCGACCTGCTTGACGGTGCGGCCGTAACCATGAAGGAACCGGGCGCCGGTCCGGTCCCGGAGAACTTCGTCGCGGAGGGCAGCACCATTGTCTTGTGCCGCACCCTGAACGCATTCGACGGTTCGCCGCTCGCCGTCCTTGAGATTCGGAGTTCGTCACCCGCCATTGACCGTTTTGTTTCGGATTCGAACCTGGCGCTGGCCTTTTCAGGCGGCTTTTCCGTCATTCTGCTCGCATGTTTTTCCATGCTGCTTGTGCGCTGGGTCACCACGCCCCTGCGCATGGTGTCCGCCGCGCTTGCCGCAGGCGACCCCGCATCTCTGGGCGGGTTGGAGAGGAGCCGGTCGGAATTCGGCAGTATCGCCCGGTTGGTGACGGCCCATGTGGAACAGAGCAAGTCCCTTGTGCGCGAGATGGACGGGCGTATCCGCTTTGAGGAGGCCCAGTCTTTTCTTATCCGCTGCGGCAGCGTCCCCGGAGAGGAAGATTTCTTCCAGTCCCTTGCCAAATACCTGGCTGCCGCGCTGGAAATGGATTTTGTCTGTATTGACGTGCTGCTTGCCGACGGCCTGACTGCCCAGACCCTCGCCGTATACTGCGACGGAGAATTCATTGACAACGCGGCTTACGCCCTCAAGGACACGCCCTGCGGGGAGGCGGCGGGCCAGACAATCTGCTGTTTTCCCAGGGACGTGCAAAGGCTTTTCCCCAAGGACGAAGTGCTCCGGGACATCAAGGCGGACAGTTACGTCGGAACAACCCTGTGGAGTTCCGAAGGAAAGCCCATCGGCCTCATTGCCGTTATCGGGCGAAGACCGCTGGCGGACAGCACCTTTGCGCAGTCCCTGCTTAAACTTGTCGCCGTGCGGGCATCGGGCGAACTCGAACGCAGGCAGGCCGAGGCCGCGCTGCGCACCAATGAGGCCAAGCTCAGTTCGCTGCTCAACGCCATTCACGAATCCGTCTTTCTCATGAATCGCGAAGGTGTCATCCTCGTGGCCAACGCCACCTTTGCCGCCCGCCTGGGCAAAACCGTCGATGAGTGCCTTGGCAAATCGGTGTACAGCCTCCTGCCCCGCAATCTGGCGAAAAAGCGCCGCGAAACGATTGCCCGGGTCTTCCGCACCGGACAACCGCTCACATTCGAGGATCGGCGCGGGGATGTTGACATGCTCCACACGGTCTATCCGGTCTTCAACGGTACGGAGTCCATCTTATGCGTCGTGATTAATTCGATGGATATCACCGAACGCAAACGGGCTGAAAATGCCCTGTGCGAGAGCGATTTCTTTTCCAGGGAAGTCCAGAGGATTGCCCGGCTCGGCGGCTGGAAGGCCAATCTGAACACGGACTTCCTCGAGTGGAACGACGGCGTGTACGAAATTATCGAAGAGCGAAGGGACTATGCCCCAAGCCTTGCCGAGGGAATGAAGTACTATCTGCCGGAATATGTGCCTGTTCTCAACAGCCGCATTGCCGACTGTCTCGCCACCGGCAAACCCTTCACGGTTGAATGCCAGCTCGTCACCGCCGCCGGACGGCGCCTGTGGGTTGAGGTTCGCGGCCTGGCCCCGCTTGCCGAGGGGGAGCGGTCCTATGTAATCGGAACGCTCCAGGATATTTCCGAGCGCAAACTGGCCGAAGAGGCCTGGCATGCGTCGCAGCAGCGGTTTCGCGGCCTCTTCGAATCCACCAAGGACGGCATCCTTATCCTTGACGCGGATTCCGGCAGGGTTATAGACGCCAATCCCGCCGTCATCGCCATGCTGGGACTGGAAAACCAGGACCTCGCCGGCAGGGCGCTTTGGGAAATCGGCGCTTTCAGGGAGATCGCCGTGTCGCGGTGGGCTTTTGATCGACTGGTGGACGGCGACCACGCCCATTATGAGGACATAGGCCTGGTGCGCGCCGATGGTGCGGCCATGCCGGTCGAGTTCGTGTGTACCGTCTACCGCGTAGGCGAAGAGAGGATTGTCCAGTGCAACCTCCGCGACATCGGCGAGCGGAAAAGGCTCGAGGAACAGTTGCGCCAGTCCCAGAAAATGGATGCTGTCGGACAGCTTGCCGGCGGCGTCGCCCACGACTTTAACAACCTTCTTCAGGTCATTCTGGGCAACGTCGGACTTGTCCAGCGCATGCAGCCGCCCGGCGCTCCGACATGGGACGAGGTCGAGGAGGTGCGCAGGGCCGCCGAACGCGCCGCGGAACTCACCCAGCAGCTTCTTGCCTTCAGCCGCCGCCAAACCATCCAGCCCGTCAATGCCGACATGAACGAACTGATCGACGGCGTGCTCAAAATGATCCGGCGTCTTATCGGCGAACGCATTGAACTGTGCTTCATCCCCGGACCGGGCCTGAAGAAAGTGCTTGTCGACAAGGGACAGATCGAGCAGGTCCTCATGAATCTCAGCGTAAACGCGCACGATGCCATGCTCCGCGGCGGCAAACTCACCATCAGGACCGGAAACGCCTCTCTCGACGCCGAATTTTGCGCGGAAAACCCCTGGGCAGCCGAAGGGGACTATGTCCGGATTACCGTCACCGACAACGGACGCGGAATGGATGCCGCAACGCGGGAACGCATCTTCGAGCCCTTCTACACGACCAAGGAAGTCGGACAGGGCACGGGGCTCGGACTGGCCACCGTCTACGGCATTGTCAAGCAGCACAACGGGCGCATTCACGTCGACAGCGTACCCCAAAAAGGCAGCATGTTCAGCATCTACCTGCCCGTCGCGGGGGTCCAGGAACCCAAGCTGGAAAACCCCGAAAAACTGCCCGTATGGGGGGGGAATGAAACCGTGCTCGTCGCCGAGGATGAATCCGCCGTCCTCAATCTCATTGCCTCCCTGCTCAGGACCGTGGGGTACAAAGTGCTTACTGCCGCCGACGGCAACGATGCCGTCCGCGTCTTCGAGGAATGCGGCGGTGCCGTTGATCTTGCCGTGCTCGATGTGGTCATGCCCGGCCTCAGCGGACGCGAGGCCATGGAGCGCATGAGGGAGAAGAATCCCGAAACCCTCTTTCTCTTCAGCAGCGGCTACGGACCCAGTTCAATCCACAAGGATTTCGTCGTCGAGGAGGGACTCCATCTCATCCGGAAACCCTACCACAGGGAAGACCTTCTCCACGCCGTCCGGCGGATACTCGATACCCGTACCGCCGAAAAATCCCCGGAATCGGACAACCCGCCCGCCTGATCCGTCCCGTCCCGCGGAGGACACCCTTTCCAAACCTACCTCGGCGCCGGCACGCTTTGCAGCACATGGCGCACCGCCTCCGCGCAGGTCAATCCCTTCGCCACAAACTCCGGCTTCAGGATGAGCCGGTGCTCCAGACAGGCCAGGGCCATCCGCTGCACATCCTCGGCGGTCACCGCGTTGCGCCCCCGCAGTGCCGCATGCACGCGGCTCGAAAGCAGCAGCGCCTGCGTCGCCCGCGGTCCCGCGCCCACCTTGATCGCGCTGTGTCCCCGCGTGAACCGCGCCAGCGCCGTCGCATACCGCACAATCTCCGGCCGTGTCAGGATAGACTCCAGCCCGTTCCGCATCTCGGTGAGCAGTTCCGGCGTGAGCACCGGGCGGACCGTTCCGCTGTCGATTAGCGTTTCCGGCGCGTCTTTGGTAAGCGTCCGCGCGGCCAGTTCCAACTCGTCCCCCTCCCCCGGATAGTCCATAAGAATCTTGATCAGGAACCGGTCCTTTTGCGACTCGGGCAGCGTGAACGTTCCCTCCGACTCAATCGGGTTCTGCGTCGCAAACACCACAAAATTGGGCGAAAGCACATACGTTTCCCGGTCTATCGTCACCTGCCGTTCCTGCATTGCCTGCAGCAGCGCCGACTGCGTCCGCGCGGGCGCGCGGTTGATTTCGTCCGCCAGCAGGAAGGTCGTGAAAATCGGGCCTTTCAGCAGGGTGAATGCGTTTGTCGAAGGGTTGAACGCGTTCGTCCCGATAATGTCCGTCGGTGACAGATCGGACGTGAACTGCACGCGCTGAAACGGGCACCCAAGCAACTGCGCCAGCGTGCGCACCAGCAACGTCTTGGCCACCCCCGGCACCCCTTCCACCAGTGCATGCCGCCCCGCGAAAATCGCGATCAGTGCCTGGTCAATCACCTCGCCCTGGCCGATAATTATCTTGGCCGCCTCGCGGCGAACCAGCGCCAGCAACTGCTGGACCTGTCCTGTGCGCTCGTTCAAGAGATTCCCTTTCCATGGCCTTTACGCGCGGACAACCAGTCCGCCCAGCCCAAAGATACCCCAGTTGCCCGCCAAACGCAAGACAGCGAGGGGGTGTTTCTTGCTTCTGATTTCCGGTGCAGGTGCCCGCGCCGGGGACGCGCCGGATTTCCCGCCCCCGTTCCAAGACAGGGAGGAGATATCGCTTTGAGGAGAGACTGCCAACCCGGAGTGCTGAAAGGCCCCGCCTTTCCCACCCATGCCTCTGATTGTGCCTGCTTTTTCAGCCGGCTTCAGCCGGCTCCTCTTTGCCCCCGGCTTGAGCCGGGGGGTGAGTAAGAGGTCGCCATTACCGATTTTCCAGCGCGCTTCAGCGTGCTTTTTCACGGCTTTAGCCCTTACTACCCCCAGTACATGGCTAAAGCCTCCTGAAAGCGCGCTAAAGCGTGCTGTGTTTGCTATTGTTCTTCCTTTTGTACACCCCGGCTGAAGCCGGGGGCAAAGAGGAGCCCGCTGAAGCGGGCTGATAGGATGCACTGCCGACTTCTGCCCTCACTGTCTTCCAAACGTGTTTTTCTGCCCATAGAACTGGTAACATACGTCGCGGCGGCGCCGTTCGGACCGCCTGTTTCCCCGAACATCATTGCCAGTGGAGAGAAACGCCCGATGGATCTGCACGAACTTGCCGACACCATACGCAACGTGCCCGATTTTCCCAAACCCGGAATACAGTTCAAGGACATCTCCACGCTGGTGCTGCGGCCGGACGCATTCCGCGAGGTGATTGAACGCCTGCTCAAGCGCTATGAAGGTGCCGGACTGGATGCCATCGTCGGCATCGACGCCCGCGGCTTTATCTTTGGCGGTACCCTTGCCTATGAAATGCGCCTTCCCTTCGTCATGGCGCGCAAGAAGGGCAAACTGCCCGCCGACACCATTTGCGAAACCTTCCAACTCGAATACGGGTCGGATACCCTCGAAATCCACCGGGACGCGCTGCATCCGGGACAAAAGGTCATCATCGTTGATGACCTGCTCGCCACCGGCGGCACCGTGGCCGCCGTCGCACGCATGGTGCGCCGTCTTGAGGCAGAGGTTGTTGAGGCCGCATTCGTCGTCGAACTGCCCCCGCTCAACGGACGCAAGAACCTCGGTGCCATGGACATTCCGGTGTTCTCCCTCGTCGAGTTTATGGTGGACTGAGTAATGTAGGACAGCCGCCCTCGGCTGTCGTTCTATGTTTGTGGTGACGGATTGACAGCCGAGGGCGGCTGTCCTACATTTTTCCGAAAACAACCCGCCCCGAAGGGGCACCAAAGTATCAAGGAAGTCTTCTCATGGAACAGCGTCTTCTTCCCGGCACGCAGATTGAAATCGTCAATGAAAACATCGAGCGCGGCCGCCTCAAGCACCTGCTCTTCGATTTCGACGGCACGATCAGCATCCTGCGCGAGGGCTGGCCGGAAATCATGGCGCCGGTGTGCGTGGAGATGGTCTGCGGCGAGACCGAGCCGACCCGGGCGATCATCGACGAGGTCAACAAGATGATCGACGACACCACCGGCATCCAGACGATCTACCAGATGGAATGCCTGCAGGAAATGGTCATCGCCCACGGGCTGGTGCCGAAGGACAAGGTGCTCTCCCCGGCCGAATACAAGCAGATCTACCTCGACCGACTGATGGTGCCTGTGCGTGCGCGTATCGCCAGGCTTGAAGCGGGCGAAAAGACCGTGACGGACTTTACCGTGGCCGGGTCCATCCGGTTCCTTGAGATTCTGTCGAAGCGCAGCGTGCACATGTACGTGTTCAGCGGCACGGACCAGGACGACGTGCGCAACGAGGCGGGCAAACTGGGCGCGGCCCCCTTCTTCGAGGAAATCTGGGGCGCGCTGCCGTCGAAGGAGGAATACTCCAAGGAAAAGGTCATCCGCGACATCATGGCCCGGCACGACCTGCACGGCCCGCAGGTGCTCGCCGTCGGTGACGGCCCCGTCGAACTGCGCAACGTGAAGGACGCTGGCGGCATCGCACTGGGCGTTTGCTCAAACGAGAAGACGGGCAACGGCTGGGACATGCACAAGCGCCAGCGACTGCTCAAGGCAGGGGCGGACATCCTCGTCCCCGACTTCAACGAGGCCGAAAAGTTGGTGGCGTACCTCTTCGCGGAATAAAATAGCTCCTGCGGAACTTTGCTGACACAGTGGGGCCGGACTCGTCCGGCCCCTCTTTTTAAGGGGGCCTTTCTGTCCCGACGGAGTATGCGTTATGAGCGAGAACAGAGAATTCACACTGCACATGGTCGGCCACGGCCACATCGACCCCACCTGGCTGTGGCGCTGGACAGAGGGGTATGAGGAGGTGCGGGCCACCTTCCGCAGCGCCCTCGACCGCATGAACGAAACGCCCGACGTTCATTTCACCGCCAGCAGCGCCTGCTTCTATCAGTGGGTCAAGGAATGCGACCCCGAACTGTTCGAGGCCATCCGGGCCCGCGTCCGCGAGGGACGCTGGGAGATTGCCGGCGGCATGTGGGTCGAACCCGACTGCAATATTCCCTGCGGCGAGTCTTTCGTCCGCCACGGTCTCTACTCGCAGCGTTTCTTCCAGAAAGAATTCGGATGCCGCGCCCGCGTGGCCGAAACTGTCCGGATTGAAGCCGACGGTGGCGCGCTGCCCCAGATTCTCCGCAAACTCG
>CAZOMH010000224.1:0-6909 GCA_964580415.1 uncultured Nitrospirales bacterium | reverse complement strand
GGTTTGACGGTGCCAACGGCGGCGACGGCTGGTATGGCGGAGCGAAGGAGAAACGCGGCATTGACCGGACCACCTACTATGACTGGGACAACACCCGGAAAATCGTCCGCGAACTCCAGCCCGATGCCATGATGTTCAGCGACGTCGGCCCCGACATCCGCTGGGTCGGCAATGAGAGCGGCTTCGCGGGCGATCCCTGCTGGGCCACCTACACGCCCCACGGCACCGACGGCCAGGCGCCCTGTCCAGGACAGACGGTCTCCAAGGAAGGGGAGAACGGCACCCGCAACGGCGAATTCTGGATGCCCGCAGAGGTGGACGTGTCCATACGGCCGGGCTGGTTCTATCACGCCAGGGAGGACAAGAAGGTCCGCACAGCCGACAACCTGATGAAGGTATATTTCGAATCGGTTGGACGCGGCGCCAACCTCATTCTCAACCTGCCGCCCGACCGGCGCGGTCAAATCAATGAAATCGACCTGGCCTCGCTTAAGGAATTTGGCCGCCGTCTCCAGGGCACATTTGGCACCGACCTCGCCCGGGGTGCAAAGGCGGCAGCCAGCAACGTTCGCGGCAGCGATGAACAGTTTGCGGCGACTCGCGTGAACGACGGAGACCGCAACACCTACTGGTGCGCCGACGACGCCCAGTTGACGCCCGAAGTCACGCTCGACCTGGGCAAGAAGACCACCTTCAACGTGGTCAGCCTGCGCGAATACCTGCCGCTCGGCCTGCGCGTGGACGACTGGGCGCTGGACCAGTGGGACGGCTCGGCGTGGAAGGAATTCGCCAAGGGCACCGGCATCGGCAACCGACGCCTCTGGCGCGGCGACGATGTGACCACGGACAAGGTTCGCCTGCGCATCACCAAAGCGGCCGCCTGTCCGGCCGTCGCCGAGTTTGCACTGCACGTGGAGGCGAAGTAGACTGAGACATGCGCGCTGTCGCGCGCCAAAGCGCTGTTGCGAAAAGGATACCGCCGCGGCCGGCGTTGCGCTGACCGCGGCGGCGTTTGTTTGCCGGATCGTCTGTGCTGTTACGGGCTAGAACTTCTTGTTTCCCCGGCCTGCGATGAGCAGCAGCGCACCGACGGCGAGGGACACGACCATTGTGTCTGCGCCCGATTTCTTGTCCGGGTCGTTGCAGTTATGCCTTCTGCCAAAGCATCCATGCGGTCCGTCGTCTTCGCCTTCGCCTTCGCCTTCACCCTCGGCCGTCGGGGTGGCGGCGACGGTGACGCTGACCGTGTTGGAGTAGTCAGACTTGCCGGTGGCATTCACGGCCGCCGCGCGGTAGGAGTAGACGCCCGGAGCCGTCGGCGAGTCGATGTAGGCGTTGACGTTGGCAGGCACCGTGGCAACGGCCTCGCACTTTGCGCCATAGACGGAGCGCTCGATGACGAACGACGTTTCGTTGGCGGCGGTGTCCGTCCAGGTTAGGCTGACCTGCTGCACCGTCTGGGTCTTTGCCGCGGCCGATTTTGCCGCCGGCAGGACCGTTGCCGCGAGGTTGGCCGGGGCTGTCGGCACATTCACAACGACGGAGTCGGAGCGTGAGCGTGCTTTCACACTCGGGAACTCCGCGCCGTAGCCGACCATGTTCTCCGCAACAACCCTGTACTGGACCATCATGTCCGCCGGGTAACTGGCGTCGGTGAAGGTGCGCGTTCCATGGGTGTTGGGCTGGTCCAGCGGGGACGGTATCGACGAAAGGTCCTTCCAGTTCCCGCCTGCGTCAGCTCCCTGAACCACAAAGGCCGTCTCGTTGATGGAGTTGTCCTTCCAGGTCAGGGTGAGGCTGTTGCCGTCCCCGGCGACGGTGTAGGAAAGTCCGTCGGCGCGTTTTGGCGGGACGGCCACCAGGACGGGCCGCATCATGTCCATTTCTTCATGACTGAGGATGTGGCAGTGGTACATGTACTCCCAGCCGAAATTCACCAGTTGGTTGGTGATGGGATTTGTCGGGTTGCCCTGCGGATCGACATTGTTGAACATGGATGTGTCGCCCGGCGGCATCATGGGATTGAGCGGGCGGATGGCGTTGGGAAGTTCGAAAGGCACCACCGGCAGCACCGGACGCAGGGCGACGAGGGTGTCCTCCAGGGGGCTGGTGCGCACGGTGTCCTTCCAGCCCAGTTCGTTCGGATCGGGGGCGAGGATGATGTTGTCCCAGGTGACCCGGTTGAGCACCTGCACGTCAAAGAGGTGAAAATGGATCGGGTGGGTATCGACGCCGTTGTGGGTTATTTTCCAGATTTGCGTGCCGTCCGCCGCCGTGATCGGCGTCACCTTGACGTCGGCTGCGGGCAGGTGCGTTCCGTCAATAATCTCCGTGGGCGGATTTACAAACGGATAGAGCGTGACGTTTTGCCCGGCCGGCGTTGCGGGCACGGCTTCTATGCCAAGGGTCGCCTGCATGCGGCCGTACTCGTCGAACGAGGTGGAGTTCATCTCGTCGTGCAGCGCTTTCGGTTCGAGCTTGACGGAGAGCTTCTTGTCCGGCGCTATCAGCGTGTTGAACCCGAAGAGGTCACCGCCCTGCTCTGATATCCTCGCGAACCCGTCACAGGACGTACAGGTCGGGTTGTCAGGGTCGTTGCACCAGCTGCTGGCCGCAAAATTGGTGCCGTAGGCCGAGTTGTAGGCGGCCTGGCCGACGATAACCGGGTGCTGCCCGGATTCAAACACACCCGAGCCGTCGGCATGGTGCCGGAAGGCTTCGTTGAGGGCGGCAAGGTCGAATTCCGCGGCCGGGGTGGAGTTGAGAATCTTGACCTGCATGATGGTGCGGGTGTTGGGGCCGTAGCCGGGCAGTGTGGTCGGCGCGCCGGCCGGACTCAGGTCGGGCCCCCCTGTGTAGTAGTCATAGCCTGCGACGCGGGCCGGATAGGCCGCGGGCGCATCGTTGTACAGAATCAGTGTCTTGCCCGCGTACTGGGAGAAGTCGACAATCACGTCGGCCCGCTCGGCACAGCCAAGTGCCAGGGCGTGTTTGTCCACGTTGCCAACGTCAAACCGGGTGGGGTCGATAATCCAGGTGATGGGCTGGTTGGGAATAACAGCCGGCGCGGGAAGGAACCCGCCCTCGCTGGCAATCTGTATCCAGCTTGGTCCGGGGGGGCTGTAGTCCGTGTCGGGGGTTGGGAATGCGTTCGGGTCGAGCTGTGCGGCGGCCACCTCGGCGGGCTTGAGCGCCACTTCGCTGTCGGTGCCGGTCCTCGGATCGGCGACATACCACTGGAGGTTCCAGAACCGGTCATTGGCCGCATTCAATATGCGGAAACGGTAGGCCTTGGGTTTAAGTGTGACGGTCGGGTAGACCGTTCCGTTCACGATCGGCGTGTCGTTGAACTGTTCCATGCCGACCGAGATGTTCGGCGTGCCGGGAATTTGCGGCGGTTCGCAGAAGGGGGGGACCTGGTACTGCCACGTGGCGGGATCGTCCAGGTTGGCGGGTACCGCCAGCGGCTGGCTGAAGGGCGGGTCCGCGTTCGGGTCCATATTGTAATAGGGGTTGGCTATCGTGCCATGGGGCGGGTTGTAGGGCGGCCAGAACCACGGGCCGTACATCCAGCGCCCGTAGGCGCTCATGCCGCCGGGATCGCTGGGGTTTTGGGCCGGCATGTACACGTGGTGCTGCCACAGATTGCCTTCGCCGCCCCAGCGGCTTGCGTCCCAGGTCGGGTCCTGTTCGGCAAGCTGGGCCGCGGAGGGCACAAAGGTCCGGTCCTGGATGATGAGCGGGGTGCCCCTGCCCAGATCGGCGAAGAGCCCTCCCGGACCGAATAGCTTCCGGTCCGTCGGGTCGGTGATCAGATATCCCGCGGCTTCCCCCGCGTAGACGTTCAGGCGGGTGATTCCCCACGAATGGTCATGGTAGAACAGCAGCCGGGCGCTCTGTTGGTTGGTATAGTAGAAAGTGGTGCAGCCGTCCGTGGGGCTGGTCGTGTTGGGAACACCGGGCACGTTGACCATGTCCGGCACTTCGGAAACGTCCACGCCCTGCGGCCATGGCGTGTTCTCATTGGCCGGGGTGATCCACTGGTGCGGCGTGCCGTCGCTAATCCAGGGAGTGATGCCGCCGTGCAAATGCAGGGTGGCGCGGTTGTCCTTGAAACAGTTTGAGTTTTCCCCCTTTGTTGGCTGGGTACACTCGCAGTCGCGGACCATGTCCGTAACAGTTCCCTCGTCGGCGGGGGGCATCATGGACATGGGCCCCATGCCGGAGCCCATCATGGAGGAGTCCACCGGCAGGAACAGATTGCCTCCCGAACCGGTCGGCAGCAGGTTGTAGAAGACGACCCGGACCGGCCGGTCCTTTGTCGCGATGATGAGCGGTCCGAGCATGTGCGGATCATCGACTGCAAACGCCGGACTTCCGTCGGGCATCAGTGCCGGCACGGAGCTGCCATCGGGAAAGTCGTTTTGCAGCGGAACGTGACGGCTCCAGGAGGCGTTCGCCGGGGTCTCGAGCTGCACGTACTCGCGCAGCAGCGTTCCGGATGCCGGAAGCGAGGAACTCATGCGCTCGCGGTGCTGGACAAGCGCGATAACATAGTAGTCCGCATTCTGCTTGAACCCGTTGTTTACGGTGAAGGTGGTGGTGTCGGGCACACCCATGGGAACGTATTGTCCCAGGTTGTTCATCGCGGATTTTCTGCTGGAGGGCACGGAAGGGTTGCCGAGACCCGGCAGGGTGTCCTGGAACTTCTTGATGCCGCCGGCGGTGATGTAGCCGGCGCCCGGTGTGGTGACGTTGATGGCGGTGATTGCGCCGAAATTGGTGGTTGCGGTGGCGGTTGCCCCGGAACCGCTTCCCCATGTGTCGGTGATGTCCACCGAGGGGGCGGAGGTGTAGCCGGTTCCGAAGGAATTCAGGGCAACACTCTGAACCGTCAGCGTGGCCGTCGCCGTGGCGCGCTGGCCGCCGTTCTTTATGGGCTCAAAGACGGTTCCGTCGCGAACGACCACATTGGGCGCGGTCGAATACCCGGAGCCCGGCTGATCCACGACGATGGCCGTGATGGCGCCGGTGGCGGGATCAAAATCGGCGTGGCCCCTGGCCGGAACACCGTCAGGACTGTCGGGCAGGTCGAAATCCACTGTCGGGAAAGTGTAGCCGGTCCCGCCCTTGGCAAGCGCAACCGCGTCCACGCCGCCGTATACAGAGACGATGGCGTTGGTCACGGCGCCGCCGCCGGAAACGGAAGCGACCGGGCTGATGTAGCCGGCCCCGCCTGCGTCCACGGTTATTGCGGTGATCGACCCGGAGGTGTTGATCACGGCGTCCGCCGCGGCGCCGGAACCTGTGCCCGCGGCGGAAGCCGGTGCGATAGTCACGATTGCCTTCGTGTACCCGGACCCTGGATTTGTAACCGTGATCCCCGTCACGGCGCCGTTGGCCCAGACCGTCGCCGCAGCCGTTGCCCCCGTGCCGTCACCGCTAACCGTCACCGCGGCATCGGGCAGGGTGAGCGGGCTGTTGGCCCAGTTCGGGAAGGGTCCGAAATAGTGGGGGATTTTGGTCTGGTCCACGGCGGGGGAAGTCATTTTTTCGCCGGACCGCTGAAGAACGGACGCGGCCGCCTCCTTGAGCGCGGCTTTCATGCCCGACTTCGTCAGCACCGGTTTGTCCTTCAGTCCGGCGGCCGGGGCCGTTCCCGGGCCGAGTGCGAGCAGTCCTGCCAGCAGCATGGGCATCCAGCCCGAACACATCCGATCCGTTCTGAACATGACTTTCTCCTCACATGTTGATTGGCGTGTGCCCCTGTGAAAAAATGTCTCATCCCGCACACCCGGGCTGCGAACAGCGCCTTGCCCGGATATTCCGCCATTTCGCGGGCTCAGTAATTGTGCCCGGAGAAACGCTCACTGTGAATCGGGGAGAGCCTGATTCACGCCCTCTATAAACCTTACCTATTAAACCAATTAAACCAATAATAAGAGTGGTTATGCGCGGAAGACCCGACCGCCGTTGGTTCTGTCGAATACTACCATGAAAAAACAAATTGTGCCGGCATATGCGGGCCGGAAGGATTCCACGGACGAAGTGGCCCCCGTCGTGGGGGGGCGTGGTGCCCGCAGGCCGTCCAGAAATCCACCCCCTGCCCGTGCGCCCGTTCGTGCGGTCGGCGGCGAAAGCCGCGTCGTGTATTCTGTCGCTGTCTCGCGGATATCTGCTACTCTATTGGCGGCGCACACTCAGTGTCAACACAGGATATTTCCATAATGAATCGATACATTCGCGCGTTCTTGTTTGTCGCCGTACTCGCGGCGCTTTCCCGGTTATGCGCCGCGGCGGACGCTCAGGAGGGTGCGTTCGGGCAGGCCTTTGACGCCGGGAAGGGCTCGGTTACGGTCGCCGGGGACCCGTCATGGAGCACACTGCCGCTTGCCGTGGAATGCCGCGTCAAACTGTTTGGCAGGGAACAGTACAACATTCTGGTGGCGAACGAGACGAAGGCTTCGGCAACGCACTGGGAGATTTTCACCATGCCCGGCGACGGTACGGTGCATGCCTATGTGCCCGGCCGCGTGCCGGACCATGTGCATACCACGGTGCCGATTGTGGACGGCGCATGGCACAGTATCGCGTTCGTGATGGAACCGGAGCGGTACCGGTTGTTCGTGGACGGGGCCGAGAGGGCGTCCGTTGCAGTCACCGTGGCAAACCAGACGCGGGTTCCCGGTCCGTTGTCGATTGGCAGTCTGGTGGAGGGGGGCTTCGGCTGCAACGGGCTGATTGACGAAGTGCGCATTTCGAACGCCGCGCGGACGATAGACGCTGCGCCCGCGGAGATGACTGTGGATGCCGCCACGTTGGGCCTGTGGCATTTTGCCGCAGACGCGATGGTCAGGGACAGTTCGGCGCGCAAGTGCGACGGACAATTCAAGGCGCGGCAGGCCGTGC
>CAZOMH010000223.1:0-6911 GCA_964580415.1 uncultured Nitrospirales bacterium | reverse complement strand
GGTCCCCTTCAATAGAGTTTGCAACAAATCCATGCGTCAAACCCACTGTTGTTGTTTCACCTGTCCAAAAATTGTGTCACCATTCGCGCGAAGAATGATATCGGGATATATTCTAGCATGTCATTCCTTGAATCCGGGGACAACTCCGCATTCACCCGGGGCAAAGAAAGGCAACCCCTCGGGATGGCCTTGCGATGCGCCAAAAAACACTACAAATGCCCCGTTGCACCGCCGACCGGCACAATATGTTGATTGCGCCCCATCCCGCCTTGTGCTAAAATGCCGCACGGAGGTGTCATTGGTGCGATTCGGAAAACGTGGCAAAACGTGGGCCGCTGTGGGTCGCCGCCTCTTCGGAGACGGGACCGGGTCGGCCCAGGACGGAGCAGACAGCCCCGCCCTGCCCGCGCATCAAGATGACACTCCGCTGGAACCCGAGCCGGAGGAACCGTCCATGACCGCTCCAGATTCCCGTGACAACCCGGTGACTCAAAACGATCCGACCCAGGCCCTCTTCTCGGCCTTGGGCCGGTTCTGCCGACATTTCACGCGCGCGCAAAGCATGCCAAACGGCCCCTGGCCCGAGGAGTGCATGCAAGAACTGACCGCCTCGCTCAGGGTCTGCCTTAACCAGAACTGGACAAGTTTGCAGCAGGCCCTGATTGACACGGCGCGCGTGTTGTCAAGTTATGACCGCGCCGGCCGCGCTATCGAATGTCTTTCCTTTCTCCAAAAGTCGCACGACATCCTGTCCCTGATGGTCGGTGATCTGATTCTGGACCGGGTCACCGATCTGGGCCGGTACGGCTGGCCCGATCACTATGCACGCGCCGTCGCAGCGCTCCGGGAACACGGCATAGAACTCATTGAGGACGACGGCCCCGGCGCGGGTCTGGACGCGGATGAGCAGACAGCCCCCCCTGAACCGGCGTCTGTGGTTCGCGAACCAGGAACGCCCTTTGACGGGCCACCGCCGATGCGTTCGGCGCATGGGGCGGCTCCTGTGCCTGAAATGCCGCTGCCGGAAGAACCTGAACTTTCCGTCGCACCCGAACCGGACCCGGTTAAAGTCGAGACCGCGCCGCCTGCGGAGAAAACAGAAGCGCGTGTGGCGGCGGAAACGCCTGCGGCAAAAGTGACTGCGGCAGCCGAGCCGGAGACAGCCCCAAAACCACCGGCAGTGCCGGTGCAGCCGGTTGATGAATCCGTGGAAGCGCTCAATGTCGCCATGCAGCAGGCGATTATGGGGGGGGATGTGGCGCAGGCCAAGACCCTTGCCATCCGCCTCGCCGCCGCGCTGGCCCGCCGTGAAATCGACACCGCACAGGGAAACCTTGCGGCGGCCCGAGAACGGCTTGACCTGAACGGCGCGGCCATTGAAGAAGGGGAACACCGCGTGTCGGACGCGGAATCCCGCGTCCAGCACGCCGAAGCTGAAATCAGCGCGCGCGAGGACGAATCGCAGGTGTGCCGTGAGCGCATTTCGCTGCTTGACGAGGAGATTCACGCGCGCAAGGCGGAAGTGGCCGATCTCGACGCGCAGATTCAGGGGTTGCAGGAGCGCCGCGCCCAGGAGGCGGCGACACTGCACGAGCGCGAATCGGAACGCGCCGCCTCCGTTGCCGGGGAAAGCCTTATTCAGACCGAGATCGAGTCGCTCAACGAGGAGGAGGACGCGGCGCGCGAATTCCTTGAGTCCGCCCGCGTCAGGCTGGACACGATGCGCGCCGAGCGCATTCGCATTGAGGATGAGATTGCGGCCGTCTGCGCGGATGTTGAGCGCCGCAAGCGGTCTGTGCTGGCCATAGAGCGGCCGCTGTACGGCGATGCGGAGGAAACGCCGGAGGAAACGGAGGCCGAAGCCGCGGCGGAGACCGCACTGAAGGACGTCACGGAGACCGGAACGGAACAAGAAGAGAAACCGGAGACCGTGACAGCCGATGCTCCCGACGAAGACAGTGAAGACGAGCCGTCCGGCGACGGCAAGGACGACGAATTGCTGTTTTAGCAGGCAACCACTTCAAGGGCTGCCCGTGCGCCGCCGCCCCGGGCGGAACGGCGGGCAGTACAATGCGGAAGGAGCGGAATGGGCAGAAAAGGTGAGATCGTTGCTGGGGTCGACTTCGGCGCCCGTTTCGTGCGTGTGCTTGTCGCCCAACGGTTGCTCGCAGACGGCTCGGTAAAGCTGCTCGGCTACGGTTCGGCCCCGTCGCAGGGCTGCGTCATCCGCGGGCAAATCCAGAATCTGGGCGCCGCCCAGGCGGTGTTCCGAAAGGCGCTTCAGGAAGCCGTGCGCACCTCCGGCGTGCGCGTGCAGTCCGTCTTCTGCGGTGTGTCCGCGCCGGTGGTAAACTCGCTCATACGCGACGGGAACCTGCCGGTGCAGGGCGGCGTGGTGGACTTGGAACACCTTGAGGAGGCCCGTCAGCAGGCCGCCGCCAGTTCCTCCGCGGCGGGCATGCAAAGCCTTTCCTCCGTCACCGCGCAGGAATGGTACATTGACGATCTGCGCGTCGCCGAGCCGTTGAATATGCGCGCATCCGTGCTGCGGGCGCGCATCCACTTCGCGCTCGTGCCCATGGTGGTGGTCAACAATCTTCAGAAGTGCGTCGAATCCCAGAATTGCGTGGTGGAGGACATGGTCTACATGCCCATCGCCGCCGCACTCGGCTGTCTCACGCCCGACGACATGCGCCTGGGCGTGGCCGTCGCCGATCTGGGCGACTCGGCCGTCGGCGCGGCCGTGTATCAGGACGGCAGTCTGGTCGGCACGGAAACCTTCAAGTGGGGCATGTCGCTTATCCAGAACGACATCGCCGCCGCATTGAACGTCCCCTTCGACGAGGCGGCGTCCCTGCTGGTCGAATACGGACTGAGCAGCCGCCTTATCAAGGAAACTTTCACCCCGCCGCCCTCGGTGGATTCCGACGAGGGCATCGTGCAGGCCGCCATCAAGGCGGGTTCGGGGCGCGACGACGCGGCGCCGGTCAAACTGCACAACGTGCCGCCCGGCGCGCGCAATTCGGTGCCGAAGAGCGAACTGGACCACATCATTTTTGCGCGCGGACGCGAATTGATGGAAAAGCTCGCCGCCGCGATCAAAACTCGGGGTTATCAGGGACGCCTTGCCCGGGGGCTTGTTATTACCGGCGGCGGTGCGCGCATTCACAAGATTGAGGAACTTACCGGGGCGCTCTGCGGCGTCAACACCAGGCCCGGTTTGCCCCAGGGCGTGGACATGCCCTCCAACCTCAACACCGAAGAGCACACGCCCATCATCGGCATCGTGCGCCATGGTCTCGAATTCCGCAGCGCCACCGGCAGCGGCCGCATCGACCAGGGAGTCACCGGCGGACTGCGCTTCCTGCGCAGCTTCCGCCGCTTCATTGGCCGGCATTTCTATTAGGCCGGGCGGACCCCGGCATACCGGGGCAACCCGGCCGGCGGCGCATCATTGAACTCTTGCCTGATGCGGACGTAGATTACAGCGTCCGCAAACCGGAAAGGGTTCGTTTATGCGCGGCGCAAGAATAACAAACGCCTGGATACCGGCAATGGTATTCTTGGCAGGGGCGTTTTCCGCTCCCGCCTGGGATGACGCGGATGCGAAAGCGTGGGTGGACCATTTCCTCTTCTCCCCGACACCGGTGGGCGAGATGCCCATGGATGCACAGCCGGGGAAACTGCCTGTCGTCCGCCGCGCACAATTTCCCGCCACAGGCGAGCTGGTGCGCATGTCACTGCCTTTCCCGCCGGGAGCACTACCCCAGGGCAGGGGCCTGTCGGCAAACCTGGGCGACGTGACCGTACCGGCCGACGTGCGCGTACTGACAGCACATCCCGATACGGCCCATTCGGTCCGCCGCGCCATCGTGACCTTCCCCATGGAACACCTCACACCGGACAGTTTCAGCGCGCTGATTACGTTCTCCCTGAACGGCACGCCGCCGCTTGCGGCACCGGACCGCCACGAGGGCGGCTTCTCGGGAACGTTGGGTGCGTACCAACTGGAAGTGGACGCGAAGGGCGTGAGGCAGAAGAAGAACGGGAAGGAACAATGGACTGCCTTGGCGGTGGCCCCCCCTTTTACCGACACGCCGCCGGAGGGGGCCAGACGGGGTGTCACCACGGAGGTGGTGGAACAGGGCCGGCACTTCCTGTGGGTGCGGGTGCTGGCGCCTGACCCGATTTGGCCGCGCATCATCGAGGCGCGCATGGATTCCCTTGGCCGGACCCGCATTACCCTGCATCTGCAGCGCCTTGCTCCGGGCGACGATTACACGCCCGGATTGGGTTGGTCCCTGGAGCCCGCCGAAGGATTGGCCGCGCCGGAAACAGGCGCGCAACCCATGGTTCCGCAACAACGGCTGCCGATGCAGTCGGCGGCATGGCGCAGCGCGTCAGCCATGATCTCGGAAGGTGCGGGCGGATATGTCGGCTATGGCGCGGATGTCCGCTTTGCCGATGAGAACGCGGCCTTCACGGTCACCTCCGGAGCGTTCGACGCATTGTACCGCTGCGGCGTGCCTCCGGTGTTGGACCGTCCCTTCGAAGAGGCGCGCCAGCAGCACCAGAACGCCATGGCGGCCGGTTCATTGACCAGTCCGGAGGATGCGGGCAACGTGACCAGCATGCCATCCATGGGCGTGTTCGGCATGAACCGGCTCAACCATTGTCCGGCGATCTTCGATGAATATTACCGCAGCGGCCGCGCCGAGCTGCGGCGCACCGCGCTGGACTGGTGTGACAATTTCTACAACCTGACCATCTGGTGGGGCACGGACCGCAAGGATGAATTTGGCGGCACGCGCTACAACAACAGCGCGGCCAACGGCGACAAGACCCACATCGGCGACCAGAGCTTCATGTGGCGTTCGAACACGGCGGTGCATTTCTGCACGAAGGGTTATGACTCTTTCCTCTACGCCTATGAGGAGACAGGTGACCCGCGCTACGCCGCCGCGCTGCGCTGGCAGACAGAATACGCGGCGCTCATGATCCACACGAACCAGGGCGAGTGCCGCAACATCGGCGATGTGCTCGATTTTGTGCGGCTGTACGAATTCACCGGACACCGGCCATGGTTGGACGAGGCGCTGCGGCTCTTCCGTGAACTGCGCGACAAACTCGGCCCCGATGGACTGTTCAGCCAGGGGGGACAGCCCATCGAACCCGATCCCCCGTTTATGGACGACGATGCGTTCGGGTACAAGCATCCCTTCGCCAAGCCGTACATCATCGGGTATGCGCTGCAGGGTTTGCCCGAACTGGCCCGGCACACCCCCGAAGAACCGCGCCTGGTCGAGGTCATCCGCGCCGTGGCGAAGTTTCTCGTGGAATCTCAGGACCCCGCGGGCGGCTGGCGCTATCCGCATCCGCAGTCCAGTGCCTTGCTGATGGACCAGGCCATGGAACACGCCATGCAATTGAGCCGTGCCGCGGCCTTCCTCGAAACACAGGGCGACGACATCAATCCGATGCTGGACGCGATTGAGCGCGTGCTGCGCGCGCGGATGCTCGGTCTGCAGAAGACGGGCGCGTTCCTGGGCGGCGTGCAGGGATGGGAGGCATCCACCGGCGCGCTCAAGGATGGCAAGACCACCCAGGACCTGTACAAGAGGCCGTCTGATCGCGACGGCAAACGCGACTACGCAGAGGGCAACGTCACGGCGGGCTCGTCAGGTCCCGAGGCCGTTGTCTATTTTTCCCAGGTTCTCGACTTTTACGCGAAGCACCGCACCCCGAAGCGGCTGCTGGAGGCAGGACCGGAACTCCAAATGCTATTGGACCGTGTAAAACCGGTAGTGATTCCGGCGCTGGCCCTAAAGCCCGAGTTGCTGCCCCTCCCACCGTCGGGCGGGTATGTGCCCTATGGCTTGGACCAAGGCCTGCCCGCCTTTGCGGCGGCACGGGCCGACACAATTTCGCGCAACCATTTCTCCGGCGCGGAAGACCCGGCGGCATTCGCGGCATGGCAGCGGCAGGGACGCGCCAAACTGATTGAATGCCTGCTCGACCCGCCCAAGCCCCCGGCGGACACGGCGTACGCCACGCTTGCCGAGGAGGACCGCGGCGCCTATGTCGCGCGAAAGATTGTGTTCAGTCCGTCCGCGGAATACCGCGTGCCCGCATACCTGCTTGTCCCCAGGGGCAGGGGCCCTTTCCCGGCCATGCTGGCGCTGCACGATCACGGTGCGCATTTCAGCATCGGCAAGGAAAAAGTGGTGCGCCCCTTCGGTGTCGATGACGCCGTTGAAAAGGACGCGCGCGACTGGGTGGACAAATACTACGGCGGCCGCTTCATCGGCGATGTCCTCGCCGAAAAAGGCTATGTAGTGCTGGCCGTTGACGCGCTATTCTGGGGCGAACGCGGCCGGAAGGAAGGTGTGGAGTACGCGGCGCAACAGCAGCTTGCCGCCAATGTTCTGCAACTGGGCATGAGCTGGCTGGGTGTCATCGCATGGGACGATGTCCGCTCTGCCGAGTTCCTGGCCTGCCAGCCCGAGGTCGATCCGGCGCACATCGGCGCCGTGGGCCTGAGCATGGGATCGCACCGCACGTGGATGGTGAACGCCCTGTCGGACCGCGTGGCGGCGGGTGTGGCCGTCTGCTGGATGGGCACGACCGACGTGCTCATGGCGCCGGGCAACAACCAGACCACGGGCCAGTCCGCCTTCTCCATGATCGCACCGGGCCTGCGCCGCTGTCTGGATTACCCCGACACCGCGGCGCTGGCCGCACCCAAACCAATGCTCTTCTACAACGGCGACGAAGATGCGCTCTTCCCTGTTCCAGGCGTGGAAAAGGCATGGGCGGTGATGCGCAACGTGTGGAAAGAGGCCGGTGCCGGGGACAAACTCGAAACGCGCATGTGGCCCGCACCCCACGAGTTCAACCGCGACATGCAGGAT
>CAZOMH010000222.1:0-6931 GCA_964580415.1 uncultured Nitrospirales bacterium | reverse complement strand
GCTGCCGCACATATTCAGTGACGCACATGTCTGGGTCTGCCTCATCGAAAGCCGACATAAAATCGGCCGGACGCATCCCCTGCATGTAGGTGTTCCAGAAGTCTTGTGGTTCCATGCAGGGCATTGTACCAGAACCGCATGGAAAACCAAGAGTGGTGGGATGGGAATGGGCAGCGCCGGGGGACACCGGCGGCACGGGATCGGATGCGCCGTTCTTCCGGGTGTCCGTCGGAACAGCGCCCTAGAACGAGTATTTCCAGGTGACCGAGAACACCGGGCCGCCAAAGTCGCTGTCGTGGCCGTAAAAGAAGCTGTGGCCGTAGTTGATATTTACCTGGTTTCGGCGGGTTATTGGCACATCAACGCCCACATTCACGTTGGTGCTCCAAACATCCCAAGAATCGCCAAGGTCGATGCGCAAGAGTTTTTCCACCGGCCAGAGTCCGATTTTTGCATGGGCCGTGTATCCCGCATGGGTCCAGGGAACCCGCACTCCGAGCATGGGACGGATGGCGCGCAACCGCTCCATAAGGCCATGATAGTCGCGCTGCTGAACCATGCCGAAAGGAAAATAATCAAGGCCGGGGGTGATCGTGAAGGCGCTGCGCTTCATCTCGAAGGACAGGTGGAGCGGCAGGAAGAGGATGGAATTGGCGCTGTCCTCGGTGCGCACTGGTCCGGCACCGTAGCCCAGTTGGAGAAACAGGGAAAAGTGCGGGGACAAATTGTAGCCGACGCCCAGGTTGGGCACCCAGAGCAGATAGTCGTCGCGCATGTCGCCGAAGGTGTTGATCCGGTCTATACCGGGCGCGATGGCGTGCATGATCGGGTCAAAAAGCCCGTGAATAAGGTCTTCGCTCTTGAGGCCGGGGTATGCGTTGGCCATGCAAAGCATGGCGCACCAGCGATATTCGGAGGGGGCCTCTTCCTGCCCCTCCGCGGCGGCGACATCTTTCTCCTGCCAGTCCTGGTGGAGCTTCAGGCGGGGGGGCGGGGTCGTGCCCGCACCCGTGCCCTCACCGGCTGCGCATGCGTTGTCATCCTGTCCGGCCCCGGCGGAAACGCAAATCGACAGAAACGCCGCGGCGGCCAGGATCATGAACGGCAATCCTGTGCGGCAAAAGACTGCAATGCATGTCACTTGCATCAAACGGGGACTTCCAGGGTTGGGGGCTGCGGTTCGTCCGGGAGCGTCATCACGGGACTCTGGGCAGGATAGTAACAGAGGTAGAACCCTTTTCTCAGTGTTTCGTTTCCGGCGGCTGCTCATTCTCAGGCTTTTTTTCACCGCCGGCTCCGGCCGCGAACCAAATTTCGGCCCCCGCCGCCTCGCGCACGAAGCGTGCCCGGACCGCCTCATCAACCCCCTGTTTTCGCCAGTCCGGGGCAATGGCCCGAAGCTCGTCCGCATTGCTTATGCCGTCGCCGTCCGCGTCGGCGGCACCGTGCCACCATGCCACATGATCGGGTTTGCCGTTGCATACCACCTCCTGCTGCAACGGGTGCAGGCATGCTTCCGGGGAAAAGTGGGGCGCATAGAACTTGGAGCCGGCATGAAAATCCTTTGCGTAGAGGTCGCTGGTCATATTCAGAAGCGGTATGAGGTTCTTGCCCATGAACTTGGCGACAAAGCCTGCCCGGTTCTGGTACTCGTCATAATCTTTGTCCCAGGCGCGGCGTGTTTCCGCATAGCGCGGGTTCTTCGGATTGTTCATTACCGTCAGGAACAGGTCGAACAGGCAGTAGAAGGCCAGACCGTCCGTTTCGAGCTGGGCGTTGGTGTCCCCTTTCAAATCCGCCTTGCCCTTGTACTTGTTCAGTTCCTTGTCCAACTGCTGGAAGGTGGGCACGGGTGCCGGGGGCGGCGCAGCCTCAGGCGCGGCGGCCGGCGCAGCCGTTGCCATCCCCGCCGCCAGGACAGCCAGGAGTGATAAAACCATGGGCAGGTATCCCTTTTTAAGTGTGCGCGGCCATGCCCTGGCGTCGCGAAGCGAAGCTTCGCATGAACATGCGTTCCCCGCTGCTGTTTGGGAACGAAGGGGTTCTGTTTCTGAGGTCATGAAGGTCTCCTCTTTTCGAGCATGCCCATGGACGAATACCATTCGAACATGTCTTTCACCGTCTCGGCAAAGGGCCGGGGGAGGTAGCCCAGGGCGCGGGTGGCCTTTTCGTGCGACACGACCTGGTGATGCACCAGTGTGTGCAGTGTGAACCTGGAGAAGCGGGGCTCCCGGCCCCGCAGCCCGGCCCATCCCTCCGCGAGGGGGGCTGCCGCATGCATCAGCCAGTTTGGCACAAGAAAACGCGGCGGCATGCGGCCCGCAAGCCCGGCCACAATGCGTCCCATTTCCATGACGGAGACATGGTGGCCGGAAAGGATGTAGTTCTCGCCCGCCATTCCCCGATCCGCGGCGGCCATGGCCCCGGCACACACGTCCCGCACGTCCACCCAGTTAAAGCCACCCGCAACGAGGGCGCGGGTGCGTCCGTGGTAGATGTCGAGCAGTGCCCTGCCCGCTTGGGACGGGGCAAAATCGCCGGGGCCCAGTATGCCCGTGGGATGAATGATTACCGCGTCGAGCCCCCGGCGCACCGCATCCAAAACGGCACGCTGCCCGCGGGACTTTGACCGGTCATAGGGGAACGGATGGTTGTCCCCGCAGAGCGGCCGCGATTCCACCACGGGTTCGTGCTTCGGATGCGGGGAGAAGGCATGAATGGAACTGAAATGCACCAGTCGGCGCACACCGCACCGCAGGCAGCCCTCGGCCACCACGCGGGCACCCTCGGTGTTTACCCGTTCAGCAGGCGCGTTTCGCCGGCTCCGCAGGGTGATGACCGACGCGAGGTGAAATACCGTGTCGGCACCCTCCAGCAGGCTGTGTACCTCCGACGGGTCAAGTATGTTGCACTCGGTTCGCTCCACGTCAAGCCCGTCCAGAGACCGCGTGTTCCCGTAGGTAACCGCTTTCACGCGATCACCCCGCGCGCACAGCATGCGCGCCAGATTGGCGCCCACCATGCCGTTGGCTCCCGTAACCACTATGTTCATGAGAGACTTCCCGGTTCTTCAAGATACAGTACAAGCAGCATGGAGGTTAGTGTCCGGACCACCGTGTCGCGCGGCGCGGGATGCGGGTCTTCCATCCACCATTGCAGCAGGCCCACCACCATGCCCACCAGTGAATGCGCCGCCAACGCGGGGTCAATGTCAATCTTAAGCCGGCCGGCTTTCAACTCGGACCGCAGTATCTGCTCGGTCTGTTCGAGCCAGAACTGACGCCATTGGGCAATGAACTCCTGCCCCTCAATGGTGGTCAGGGGCGCCAACTGCAGGAGAAACATAAACTCTTTGCGGTTCTTTTCGGCAAAGGCAACCACGGCCTCAACCGTGGCGCGGGTCCATTCCCGGGGGTCCTGGACATCGTTGAAACGCACGCTGTCCATTTCGGCGATCAGTTTGGCATAACTTTCCAGCGCCGCCTCCCGCGTCAGCGACTCCTTGTCCTTGAAGTGGCAATAAAAGGTGCCCACGGCCACCTCGGCCTTTTCCGCGATCTGGCTGATCGTCGCGCCCTGCTGCGGCTGCGCCAGCGCCAGATCGCGCCATGCATCCACCAGCCGGTTGCGCGTCTCCAACCGGCTCCGCTCCCGTGCGTTCTTGGGGCGCTCGCTCTTCATGGGCATGCCTGTTTCCCTTCCAGCCGCGTGTCGGTTGGTTTCACGGCCTCGGCCGTTTCACCAATCTTGAGGCAAATTTCAATGAATGAATATTCACTCTGTGAACATATACTACAGAAAGTCATGGCAAAGCACAAGGGCGTTGTTTGACGATAGACGGGCATGGTCACCCCGGCACCCTCACAGATACCAACACGCTGGAGATCATTAAGAAAGAGGCGGGCCTGCCGCAGTACCCCCGGCGTCCCGCCAACCGTCTTCTCTTCCCGGACAAGGCCAGCGGGACGCTGGCGGCGCGTACCGCCGCCGTCCCGGCGGCCTTGTCCGGGAGGCGGGGCCGGTATACTGTGTCCGCGTTCGCGGGCGGAGTCGATGGTCCTGCCCGGCTGGACGTTCTTTGTGAGTGCTCGTTCAACCCCCTGAAAATCGCGTGCCGATTCTGGTTTGGTTCCGCTCTCTTGCGCCCGGAGGGGTGGTCTGTCTAGAATGGCCCTTGTGAACGCTGGAAAAGGTTCCGGCTGACTGGACAAAAGGGCAGACTGTGGCGTTTTCCTCTACGATAGTGCATGTGCCGCTGGGCGACCGGGCCTATGACATCCACATTGGCGTGGATGATCTGGCGCCGTTGCGTGATGTCCTGGGCCGCGTCGGCCGGGGCACGGTGGGATTGGTGACGGACAGCAATGTCGGTCCGCTCTATGCGGCACGGGTGGAGGCGGAGGTTGCGGCGGCGGGCCGGCGTTGTGTCACGCATGTGATGCCTGCGGGTGAGGCGGGCAAGCAATTGGAGCGCATCGGCGAGATTTGCGGCAGTTTCCTGTCCGGTGGTCTTGACCGGGCAAGTGTGGTGGTGGCGCTGGGCGGCGGTGTGGTGGGCGACATGGCGGGCTTTGCCGCGGCGGTGTTCATGCGCGGCGTGCCGTTTGTCCAGATTCCGACGACAATACTGGCGCAGGTGGATTCGAGTGTGGGTGGGAAGACGGGGGTGAACCATCCGCTGGGGAAGAACACGATTGGCGCGTTTCACCAGCCTGCGGCGGTGGTCATGGACATGGGCATGCTGCGGACGCTGCCGCCGCGCGAGTTGCGCGCGGGGATGGCGGAGGTGATCAAGCATGGCGTCATTGCCGACGCGGCGCTGTTTGAATACCTGGAAGGTGCTTCGGCGGGCGTGCTTGCGGGCGACTTGGATGCGCTGCGCACGCCGGTGGTGCGGTCCTGCGAGATCAAGGCGGCGGTGGTGGCCGAGGACGAGCATGAGCACGGCCGCCGCGCCGATCTGAACTATGGCCACACTTTCGGCCACGCCATCGAGACGGCCAGCCATTACGGGCGCTTCCTGCACGGGGAGGCGGTGGCGCTGGGCATGTGCGCCGCAGGCGCACTGGCACGCGGCCTTGGACTGGTGGATGACGCTTTCGCGGCCCGGCAGGCGGCATGTATTGCCGCGTACGGGCTGCCCGTGCGCTGGCCGGAGATGCCGGTGGATGAAACGCTGGCGGCCATGAAGTCGGACAAGAAGGCGCGCGCGGGCACGCTGAAGTTTGTACTGCCCGCCCGTGTGGGCGCGGTGGTTCACCGCACGGACGTGACGCCGGAGGCGGTGCGCGCGGCACTGGAGACTTTACGCTGAATCCAACAGGCGGCATGTCCGCCGGGAAAGGACCCCACCCATGCCTTTCGGGGGCGAGAACGCGGAAAGCTATTATGACGAGGGGTTGACGGCCGCCATGAAGGGCGACATGGACGGCGCGCTGGAGTATTTCTCCAAGGCACTCCAGATGGACCCGTCGCTGACGGCGGCGGCATACCAGATCGGACGGTGCCAACTGCGCCTGGGCCAGGCCCAGCAGGCGGTTCAGACGCTGATAGGCGTGCTGACCCGCACGCCGCGGATGGTTGCGGCGCGGACGGAACTGGGCTATGCGCATCTGCTGATGAACCACATCGAGGGCGCGCGCAAACTTTTCGGCGAGGCGCTGGACGAGAAGCCGGACCAGGCGGCGGCGATACTGGGCCTTGGCTACTGCGCGTTTCAGCAGTCCCAGTGGGACACAGCCATGGCGCTGGCCGACCGTGTCATTGGCGGATCGGGCGCCGAGCGGTTTGAGGCGCTGTATTTGTCCGCCCGCGCGGCGCATTTGCTCAAACAGCGCGAACCAGCCTCAAACCGTCTGCAGGCGGCGGACGAACTGCTCAACCAGATTATCGAAACCAGTCCGAACCAGCCCGAGGGCTTTTATCTGCGCGGGCAGATTCATTTCCTGCTGGGGGATTACGTGAAGTCGCTCGACAATTTCCGGTCCGCCGAAACGCGCGCCCTGCCGAACAGGCACTATTGCGCCTACCACGAGCACTTTGAACTGCTTGACGTGCTCGCGGGACAGGGCTGGTGCATGAAACAGATGGGCAACGAGGCGGGCGCGAAGGAAATCGGGCGGCGCATTCTGGAAATCAGGCCAAACAGCAAGCGCGGCCGCCGACTGGCGGGCGACGCCGCGCCGGAGTGACCGCAGCCATGAGCGACCTGAACATGCAGCTTGTCAGGGAGTTCTTCGAACTCAACCGCTTCTACGTGCTCCCGCACTGGCGGTGCGAGGATGTGGCCCATTCCGCCGAAAGCACGTCGCTGCTTTTCATCGAGCGCGCCCAGGCCGAGACCGGTTTGGAACCCGAATTCCTGCTGCGTCCCGCGGACCTCGGGGGTATCCGCCGCGCCGTGGTCGAGGTGCGCGCATGGCACGCCGACCGCGTTTATCCGTCCACCATTGAAGGCAACCCCGTGCTCGGTCATGTGGCCACGCAGGAAATACGCGCGCTTGGGGAAACGGTGTTCGGTGTTGCCGGGTTCAGGACCGTGCTGGTCGTGTCCGAATTGTCCACGGCGTCCGCGGTGCGCGCGCGCGCGCTGCAAATGCTGCAGGACCTCGGCATCGGCCACGTGCTGGAGTTCCCCACAATTCTCGCCGACCTGCTTGACGGGGTCAGCGTGAACGGCAACTATGCGCCGTCGCAGACGCTGCAAACGCTCCGTCTGATGAAGCGGTACGGCTTTGCGCGCCGCCAGCAGATGGAACTCTTTTTTCCCGTCTCCGGACCGAACGACCCGCGCCCGCCGCGCGGCAGGACGCGCGAAAACACGGACCCGTACAGCGGGGATGATGAACCTTTCGCGTGACCGGGCGGGTTTAACTGGGATATCTCACCACCCGCTGTAGTGCGCCCACAACTCTTTGCAGGGCAGATTTTT
>CAZOMH010000221.1:0-6932 GCA_964580415.1 uncultured Nitrospirales bacterium | reverse complement strand
CTGGCTCGCGGTCGCCCTGCTCACCGCGGGTGTCGGCTTCAAGCTGACGCTTGTGCCCTTCCACCTCTGGGCGGCCGATGTGTTTGAAGGCGCGCCCATGCCCGTCACCGCCTACCTGTCCGTTGCCTCCAAGGGCACCGGTCTGGCCTTCATGTTCCAGTTGTTCTTCCGCACCATGGGCGGATGGCTCGACGACTGGTCGCTCCTGATTGCGGTTTTCGCGGCCGTCACCATGACGCTGGGCAACTGCGCCGCCATCGTCCAGGGCAACATCAAGCGATTTATGGCCTTCAGCGCCATTTCCCATGCCGGTGTGTTCATCATGGGCTTCCTCGGCCCCCACGATTACGGCGTGCCCGCCATGCTGTTCTACCTGCTTGCCTACATCGCCTCCACATTCGCCCTGTTCGCGGGTATCGTTTGGTACTCCAACGAGACCGGCCGCGAAACCATCCGCGACTACCGCGGCCTGTCCCGGACCAATCCCATCATGGCCCTGGCCATGATGCTGGCCCTTTTCAGCCTCGCGGGCATCCCGCCGCTCTCCGGCTTCGTGGGCAAGTTCTTCCTGTTCAGCGTTGCCGCCGGCGCGGGTTTCCACTGGCTGGTCGGCGTCGCGGCCGTCAATTCGACCATCGCGCTGTACAATTACCTGCGCATCGTCCGCGAAATGTATATCGAGCCCGTCCACGAGGACGGCCCGGCCGCCCCGGCAAGCTGGCCCCTGAGCGCGGCCACCGCCGCGCTTACCGTCGCCCTCGTGTTCCTCGGCATTATTCCCTTCTTTTACAATGCCATCAACGGCACCACCATTGCCTGGATGGGTTCCGTTCTGCCCCGCTGACATTCTATGCGGAGTGTTCCGGCGGTTTGCGGCGTGGTGTCCGGCCGCGCCGGGCCGGCCTGGCCGGGGGCTGCGCGCGTGTTGATTTGCAGGCAGGCCGCGTCTACAATTGGGCGGCATGCCTGTGCCGGACCAGACGGCATACGTGGCGAACATCTTAAACACAGCCGCTGTATCGAAGGAGAACAAGAGTATGAATCCCAGACCGCTGATTCCCGCCCTGTGCGCCGCATTTGTCCTCGGTTTCGCATTTGCCGCCGCGGCGGAGTTTGACAAGCCCGTAATCAAGGAATGGAAGGTCCAGGAAAAGAACGACAAGGGCACGATGGAAGACGTGGACTACATGTCCATCGACGGTATTCTCGTGCATGAGGAGGATCCCGCCAAGCAGCCCCAGCCCACCGTGATTACTCCCGGAACCGCCAGTACCGGGGAACAGCCGGGCCTGCCCCCCTCGGACGCCGTGGTGCTCTTCGACGGCAAGGACCTGTCCAACTGGACCGACACCCAGGGAAAACCCACCAAGTGGGTGCTCAAGGACGGTGTGATGAGCCCGACCAAGAATTCCGGCATGATCCAGTCCACCAGGGAATTTGGTTCCTGCCAGTTGCATGTCGAGTTTGCCACCCCGACTCCGCCCGAGGGCGAGGGACAGGGCCGCGGCAACAGCGGCGTGTTTCTCATGGGCCGCTATGAAGTCCAGGTGCTCGACTCCTACGAGAACAAGACCTATCCCGACGGACAGTGCGGCGCGCTCTATGGCCGCAGCAAGCCGCTGGTCAACGCCTGCCGCAAACCCGGTGAATGGCAAACCTACGACATCGTCTTCCACCGTCCCGTTTTCGGACCCGACGGAAAAGTGACCAAGCGCGCAACTTTCACCGTGATCCAGAACGGCGTTGTTGTCCAGGACCACGTGGAACTGTCCGGCGGAAACGGCTGGCGCGGGCATCACTCCATCACCAACTACGAGGCCCATGGGGACAAGGGGCCGATCCAGCTTCAGGATCACGGCAATCCGGTGATCTTCCGCAACGTATGGGTCCGCGAACTCAACGACTAATCGCACGCTTGCCGGGTCGGGCAACGCATCTGAAACACAGGACGCAGTCTCTGGCAGCAGGGGACTGCGTCCTTTCTTGATGGACCGGCCGCGGCCGCCCTCCATCGGCCGCGCGACGCTGCATTGGCCTTTCGGGGGGGCACGGGCGGGGATGCCCGCGCCGCGGAAGCGGCGCCTCTGGCGGAGCGGGGTGTTTCCTTCCCCGCGGAGTCTTCGCGCCCCCGTATTGCTTGTCATGAAGAGACGGCGTAAAATGCCGCTGGCCGGGAAGGGCCGGAGTGGGGGGGAGGACTGTGAGGCGAACTGCGCGGGCGGGAAGGCCGTTTCCGCGCCGCGCGTTTCTGCGCGCCAGGGTGTCTGCTGTAAAAGGTGTTGAAGTATGGGACTGACAGAAAAGCTCCGCCCCTTGCTCGCAGCGGCGTTCAGGCCGCCTGTCTTTGAGACTGATGCGGCAACCCGCCGTGCCGCCGTGCTTTACGCAAACCTGTGGTTTGCGATTATCGCCCAGGCGCTTGTCTTGCTCATGGGCATGGTCCACGCGGAAATGCTCGGAATTTATGCGGCAAGCGCGATCCTCAGCATTCTCTGGTTTGTCTTTCTGCTCATCCTTACCGGCAGGGGGCTCACGGTTCTTGCGAGCTGGCTCTGCATTCTGTCCGCCTGGGGAATGACCTCCGTCTACGCCCTCATCGGCGGGGGGCTGCATGCGCCCATCATCTCGGAGTATCTGGTCGCAATCATGGCGGCGGGGTTGCTCCTGGGCTGGCGGATGGGCATTCTCACCATGATGGCCAGTCTTGCCGCCTGCGCCGGACTCGCATGGCTCGAAACACGGAACATGCTCCCCGCGGAAATCGTGACGTATACGCCCTTCTCCATCCTTCTGCTTGTCATGCTCATTTTTTGCAACATTTTGATGCTGGGCACCGTGGCGGTTTACTCCATCGGCAAGTCCTACCGCCGCGCGGAACGCGAACTCGTGGAGCGTCTCCAGGTGGAGGAGGCGCTGCGCGACAAGACGGAGGAACTGGACCGCTTCTTCAACTTCGCACCCGACCTCCTTTGCATTGCGGGCATGGACGGATGCTTCAAACGGATCAACCCGGCATGGGAGGCGACCCTGGGCTACGGGATGGCCGAACTGGAAAACAAGAAATCCCTCCACCTTGTCCATCCCTCCGAAGTCGGGGCCACCCGGGCGGCGGTGAGCGTGCTTGTCCAGGGCCAGACCATTACCGGCGCGGTCAACCGAATCCGCCGGAAAGACGGGTCGTACTGCTGGCTCGAATGGCAGGCCGCCCCGGGCCAGGGCGGCCATATCTACGCGGCCGCCAGGGATATCACCGAACGCAAGGCCGCCGAGGAGGAACGGGCGCGGCTCGACGCCCAAATACAGCAGTCCCAAAAACTGGAAAGCCTTGGCGTTCTTGCCGGCGGCATTGCCCATGACTTCAACAACCTGCTCGCCGGAATTGTCGGCAACGCCGACATTATCCTGGCGGACCTGCCCAAAAGCTCCCCCATACGCCCCATGACCGAAATGATCCTCGAAATTGCCCAGCGCGCATCGGGGCTTTGCACCCAGTTGCTGGCCTATTCCGGGAGGGGCATGATTTCCTTCGAACCGCTCGACCTTAACCGGGCCGTCATGGACATGGAACACATGCTTGAAGCCTCCATTTCCAAGAAGTCGCGGGTGCGGCGGGACCTTGCCGGGAATCTGCCCGCAATTGAGGGCGACGCCACCCAGATCAGGCAGATCATCATGAATCTCGTCATCAATGCCGCCGAGGCGCTCAATGAAAAGACCGGCGAGATTCAGGTGTCCACCTCGCTCGCGCAGTGTGACAGCGACTACATGCAGGAACTCTACGTCGGCCAGGATCAGCCCGCCGGAGAGTATGTCTGTCTGGAGGTGCGGGACTCGGGCCACGGCATGGACGCGGCGACGCTTGCCAGGATTTTTGATCCTTTCTTTTCCACCAAGTTCGTTGGACGGGGACTGGGGCTTGCCGCGGTGCTCGGCATCGTGCGCAACCACAGGGGCGCACTCAAGATCGAAAGTGAACCCGGAAAAGGAACCACATTCCGCGTGCTCTTCCCCCCCCTTGCCGGACCCGCCCCGTCGCAGAAGGAGAAGGTTTCCAAAACCGACCGTGCCTGGCGGGGCAGCGGGACGGTGCTTCTCGTGGACGATGAGTTGCCGATTCGCGTTGTTGGCAGAAGCCAGCTCGAACGGCTTGGATTTCAGGTGCTCGTGGCTGAAGACGGGGAAGAGGCCCTGCATCTTTACGGCGCGCACGATGGCGGAATCGACTGTGTCATACTGGACCTGACCATGCCCAAGATGGACGGCGAAGAGACTTTCCGGGAACTGCGCCGCCTCGGTTGCGGCGTTCCCATTGTCATAAGCAGCGGATACAGCGAGTACGAGGTTGCGGAGCGCTTTGCCGGAAAGAATGTTGCGGGCTTTCTGCAAAAGCCCTACCGGATGGACAGTCTCCGAAAAATGATGCGGGCCGCCTTTCCGGCCTGAACCGTCCGGACGAATCCGGCCAAAGGAAACCATGAAAACACGGGGTCAAATGGAAGCGGAAATCGGCGAGGCCCTTATCCGCTTTGAAAAGGAATACCTGGGGCGCGGTCCTGTGGAGACCAGGACCTTTCTCATTGAAGACATGGCGGTCGTTCGGCTCAAGGGCGTTATGACCCAGGCCGAGCATCAACTGGCCGGGTCCCCGGACAGTTCCAAGGGCAGGGAACTCATCAAGCTGATGCGCGTGGAACTGGTTGAAAGGGGGCGCCCCCTGCTCGAGGCCGCCCTGGAGACAGTCACCGGCAGGAAAGTGATCAGCCTCCACACCGACATCAGCACCGTCACCGGCGAGCGGGTGTTCGTTTTCACCCTCGACGGGGTGCCCGAATTTGTGTCCCACCACGGCGGACGAACCGCTTCCCAGTAGGCGGCGCGCGCGCGTGTTTTGCGTGCGCTTTTCCGCTGCGCCACCCTGTGCGGGGGCGGCGGTGAAAGCGCCGGGATGCGGCAAACAAGGAGAACAGGGGCATGCAACGCTACGGCTGGATTATCGGACTGCAACCGGACCGGGTCGGGGACTACAAGCGGGAACACGCCGCGGTGTGGCCCGCCGTCCTCAAAATGATCAAGGACTGCCACATCCGGAATTACTCCATCTATCTTCGGCAGTTCCCCGGCGGCGCTTACTATCTCTTCAGTTACCTCGAATACACCGGCACGGACTTTGAAGGCGACATGGCCAAGATGGCGGCCGACCCGGTCACGCAGGACTGGTGGGCCGTGTGCAAGCCCATGCAGATGCCCGTCGCCAACGCGAAAGAGGGGGAATGGTGGGCCGACATGGAGGAGGTCTTCCATTGCGACTGAATTCACGCGAGCGCGTGCTCACGGCTTTCGCCCACCAGGAACCGGACCGCGTACCCGTCTGGTGCGGCGCGTCCGCCGAATTTTGGGCCAAGGCCAAGGCCGAGCTGGGCCTCGACGATGAGCCGTTGCGAAAGTTCTTCGGGGACGATTTCCGCCGGGTCCACGCGGGTTACAGCGGTCCCGATTTTCCCCTGCAGCACCCCGAAGCCGTCTACCGCACCGTGTTCGGCGTGGAGCGCGAGGGGTTTGGCTACGGACAGCCCATCAGCCACGCGCTGGCAGGCGCCACCCTGGACCAAATCCACGCCTACCCGTGGCCCAGCGCCGACTGGGTCGATGTGTCGGGCATCCGCGATGCCGCACTCGCCTGGAAAGGCGAGTATGCCGTCCTTGGCGGCGACTGGTCACCCTTCTGGCACGACGCCATTGACCTCTTCGGCATGGAAGAACTCATGCTCCGCATGTACGAGGACCCCGGGGCGGTTCATGCCCTGTTCACCCATCTGGTCGACTACTATGCCGCGTCCAGCGAGCGCGTCTTTCAGGCCGCAAACGGGGCTGTTGACATCTTCTTCATCGGCAACGATTTTGGCAGCCAGACCGGGCCGCTCCTTGGCGCGGACCTTTTCGGGCAGTTCCTGCAACCCCACCTGAAGCGTCTCGCAAAACTTGGCCACGACTACGGTCTCGCCGTCATGATGCACTGCTGCGGCGGGGTGCGCGAACTGATCCCCCTGTTTATCGACGCCGGCATCGACGCCATCCACGCCGTGCAGCCCTCCTGCCGCGGCATGGAACCCGCCGGGCTCAAGCGAGATTTCGGCGACCGCCTCGTGTTCAACGGTGCCATTGACTCGCACCATGTGCTGATCGACGGCACCCCCGAATCGGTTCGCCGGTCCACCCGCGACGTGCTCGAAATCATGAAACCCGGCGGCGGCTACATCTGCGGCGCCAGCCACGACACCATCCTCGAAGAGACCCCCGTGCAGAACGTTGCCGCCATGTTCGATGCCGTCCGCGGGTTTGGAACCTACACCTGACATGTGTTTCATGTTCTTGCCTATGCGTTCTTTGCGATCTTTGTGGTAAGCTCCTTTTGGCCATATAGAACGCAAAGAGCCTGGCGCGGCCGGTGGCCGCAACCAAAGAATCCAGAAGTCAGAATCCGGAATAGAACCGGCGGCACAGCAGGTGGACCGGTCCTATTCATCGTTTGGAGCGCTGAAAGCGCGGCATTTATCAGCCCGGCCCGTGAGGGCCGGGCACGCGAACGCCGCCACCGGTACAAAGCGCTGAAAGCGCGACGCTGACCATCCCGGGCTGTGAGGCCCGGGGCGACGCGGTGAATTCCTGCGCAAGAAAACAAGAAGTCGTCGGATAGTAGTACAAAGAAGACTGCGGCAGCACTTTTTGCCATTGCTTTTTCCGCGCAGTTCCGCGTTTCCCGTGGTTGAGTTCTTCTTGTTCGGAGATGATTTCATGCTTCACGATCCCAGCCATTACACGCCGCCGCCCATTGCGGAACCCATCCACCTGCCGCAGCCCGACATCGATATTCTGCGCGCGCTGGCCTCCGAGGTGGCCGCCATTGCCGCGCTGCCGGTCCACAAAGATAAAGC
>CAZOMH010000220.1:0-6958 GCA_964580415.1 uncultured Nitrospirales bacterium | reverse complement strand
GTCAATTGCGCCTCCAACCTGCGTGGTTGGGGCAGCGCGACGGTGATGTACATGCTTCCGACGACCATGGGCGGCTATGCGGGGGCTTTTGTGCCCACGCCGGAGTACGGCGGCGAATTCCAGCCGTTCCCGTTCGGCTACTGCGTGCTGCTGGACGAGCCGCCGGACGAGCCGTCCGCGCCCAACCCGCCGAAGCCCAACAATCTGCCGCCGAAGGGCCTGGTTTACAGTTACGAGATGTCAGGCGATTCGGGTTTCGACAACGCCAACTACCGGAGCGGCTGCAATTTGGGCATCAGTCGGCTGGGCATGACGGTGGTGGAGATGTACGACGCCCCAATCGATTCGGACCCGGCGGCGCGCGATGCCGAATACAGCAGCAGCAACAGGGTGCCGATTATGGCGCATGTGTTTGACTCGGGCGGGAAGCTGGTTGTGGATTCGGGCGCCACCAAGGAACTGTACAGCATTCTTTTTGCCCCGTCGCCGGACCGTCCGGTGGGGGAGCGGACCTGGTCCACGGGCGAGGTGAACGACGGCGTGCTTGCGCAGTGGCTGGGCGGGGCGCTGAACAATTCCACGGCGACGCCGCAGATGGGGCTGCTGGGTGTGCCGATAGAAATCTACCGGTCCACGGGACGGGTAAGAATGGGGTCGTTGTGATATGAAGACGGCCATGACATATTTTGGAAGCCGGCGTTCCCGGTCGGGGTTTACGCTGATCGAGGTGCTGGTGGCGCTGACGATTCTGGCGGTGGGCATTCTTGCGGTCATGCGGCTTTTCCCGATGTCGCTGACGCAGCAGCGCCGTGCGGCGGAGCGCACGGTGATTGCGTCGCTTGCGCGCACGCAGCTCAGCGAGGTGCGCACGGGGGGGGTGGGGCAGTCGCTGGTTTCGTGGCTGCAGAGCAATTCCTACCATGTTGTGGCGCAGGCGGCGCGGGGCTACACGCTTTACGACTCATGGCGCACGTCGGCGACGCGCACGGGCGCGGATTTGTACCGGGTGGTGTTCACGGTGCGCCTGCATGACGGGCGCGAGGAAGAGTTTGTAACCTATGTCACGGAGCGCTGAGCCATGGGGCGCGCGGGAAAGGGTTGTTGGAACGGCATGAGGATGCGCAGCGCGGGAAATAGCGCCGGCTTTACGCTGGTGGAACTGCTGGTGGCCCTGGCCATTTTCATGGTGATCATGGGCAGTCTTGCCATGATGTTGTCCGGCGCGGCGAACACGGCCAGCCAGGGCTACGCGCTGATGGCGGCGATGGAAAAGGCCCGCGGGGCGATGTCGGTGCTGGAGTCCGATCTCAAGACGGCCTTTTCCTCGCGGGAAAAGAGCCAGTATTTCCAGTTTTACGGCGAGCCGAACGGGTTCATGTATTCGGGCCAGCTCTACAACGGCGGTTTCGGGCGGGTCACCTATGCGGTGCATGCGGACAACAGCCGCGCCCAGATGCAGGGCACGGACCAGTATGAACAGATTACCCTGAGCCTGCCATGGGGTTCGGTGGCTTTGCAGTTTGCCCGCATTCTGTGTCCGGTCAGCCCCGCCAATGCGGCGTTTCCCAATATTGACAAGAACAGCGACGGCGCGCACGATATTGCGAAGTATTCGATTGGCGGCGCCACTTCCGACGTTCTTTCCCCCGCGCCGTACTTGTCGGCATGGAATGTGATTGACGCGGCGGACGAACCGCGGCCGAAAAACGGTTTTTCCCAGTATGCCGCCGCGTTGTTCGCGGGCTTTTATCCCGTGCCGGCGGAGGCGCAGGCGGATTTCAACTATCCGCTTGATTTCACGCTGCGCGTTCAGCGGGGCGTGCTGCTGCGCTATGAGGAGCGGGGCCAGGGCACGCTGAGCGAGTTTTCGAACCCGATTATGACCGGTCTCTTCGCATCCTCCGACGGCCAAACCTCCCTGGTGTCTCCTTTTGGCAGTGCCCTTGCAGCGGGGTCCGTGCTGGCGCAGCTTCCCGCGTCCACGGGGGAAAAACTGGACCGCCTGCAGCAGAACCACTACTGGGTGCGCATGCTCACGGGCAACCTGCCTTTGAACGGGACGGTGGACCCTTTCACGCCGCATCCGGCTTTCTGGTTGGAGGATGGGGGCAGCAGCGGCCTGTCGTGGCGCAAGTACGTGGTGACCGAGGGCATTCTGGTTTCCGCCGGTCTGGTGTTTCCGGACTCGGACCAGGTGATCATGGGTGTGGACAACGCGCTTGGCGGCGCGCTTGTGACGATTAACGCGCTTGATTTGTCGTCGTTCTTCTCGTACGGGATTGAGGACGGATCGGACCGGAAACTGTTCAACACGCTGTGGAACATGACCCCGGTGGCGCTGCCCGGCGGCACGGGGGGTGCCCGTCCGATATTCAACTATTTCCTGTTCGGCACGACCGACCAGTTTGCCGACGCACTGCGGGTGCAGGTGTACGACTATGCGCCTGGCGACCCGCTCAAGCCGCGGCAGCCGGCGTGGGTGGCGCCCGGCTTCTGGATATTCGGCGACCCGCCGCGGTCCGGCGCGCCGCCGTTCCACCAGTGGTTCCAGCAAAAAGTCGATATACCGTCTGCGTATCTGCGTGGAGACACGGGTACCTGACGGACGACGCGGCCGCCTCCGGGCGGCCAGCATATGCGAGGCGGATGGATGCGGAAAGCTGACAAACGGACACAGCGCGGCGCGGCGCTGATCATTGCCATCGCCATCATGGTGGTGATGCTGGCGATTGGTCTGACGTTTTTCACCGTGGCCCGGGTGGAATCGAACACGGCAATGAACGTGGTGAACACGGTGCGCGCCGAGCATTTGGTCGATGCCGGGTTTGCCATGGCCGAATACCAGCTTAACTGTGATTTGCAGGCGCATCCGGGCTGCACCAGCCTCGACCACGGCTGGCGCACCCTTTTCAACGGTGCGGCCTATGCGGGCAAGAACTGGGCGAACAGCACCGGGGTGCCCGCATTTAACATGGAGCCGGTTGAGCAGAAGCTTCGCGGCTCCGATCCGGCCGACTTCGGCGACAGCCTGCTGTACGTGAAGTTTACACCCAAGACCACGGCCGCGGCGGCCGCGGGGGCGCTGTTTTACATGGAGCCGCTGTTTCGCGGTCCTTTCACGGCGCCGTGGCTGGCCATTCCGCGCTGGCAGGGCGACGATATCCTCATCTACCCGAAGGACGGTTACAAGGTTGAATTGTGCAACGCCTCCGGCGCGGTGGTGGCCGACGCGGTGGTAAACGCCGCCCTTGCGCCTGTTGCAAGGATCGTGCGCTTTGACCTGCAGACCAATGCGGCCGCGTACCCCTTTGTCACGAGCAGCTTTTTCGGGCAGGTGCAGCCCATGTTCGGGCTGGACGCGCTCTGGCCGGCCGAACAGGTGGACCGCTTTGCCGATGTGGACACGAACGGCGACGGCATGCGGGACAGCATCTGGGTTCCCCTGCCCAAGGATGTCGATCTTTCCGCGGACGGCGTCGACAACGACCTTGACGGTGTCATCGATCCCATCCGCACGCCCGATGTGAACAACCAGATCACGGTCGATGAGGACGGCAACCCGCGCCACGATTTCGAGGTGGGCGCCTTTGTGTACCGCATCGCGAACGCCTCCGGCAGGTTTGCGCGGAATGCCGACGACGTGGACAGCACCGTCGGCATGCAACTGCGCCTGACCATACCGCTGCCCGGGCTGAATCTGCCCATCGACATGAACAATGACGGGCGGATCGACAGCAAGGACTACTACAACACGTCCGGCGTGCAGGACTCCAACGGCAGCCCGGTCTATGTCCATCTGCCCGGCACGATAAACGTGCCCACCACTGCCGGTGTGATTCCCCTGACGATCAATGACGTGGACCAAATCGACAACGACTACGACCAGTTTGTGAACGGGTTCAACGCATACGTGTTCCTGGGCGATCCGAACTACACCAGCCGGACCGCGGCAGCGGCCGATGAGGCTTTTGTGAGGCCGATTGCCGGGGCCGACACCCCGTCCGATTTTGTGAACGCCCGCACGAAGCTGGCGAACAAGATTATCAAATGGTACGACCCGGTCGCGCCCATCATGGCGATTGGCAATAATTCCCTGTCCGACAACGCGCCGGCGTGGCTCAAGATGGCGGCAGTGAAGCCGGTGGTGATCTCGCTGACCGGGGAGCCCGTGTGCGACGTGGTCGGCCGCGCCGCAATCCAGGTGGTGGACGAGTCGTCCAAGGTGAACATGAACGCGGCGGGCGGCCACATTTACCGTGATGATATTGACTTTAACGCCGACACGACGGCGGGCCAGCACATCGAGCGGGCGATGAACCAGGGTGCGTCCACTTTTGAATATGAAACGCGCGCACTGCCCGAGGTCGGCCGCGCAGAGTCCAGTTATTTCTGGAGCATGCTGACGGGCGCGGGCTACATGGTGCCGAATTACGACGGCACACGCTGGGAGTACTGGCCCCTGTCCGTCGAAGGCAAAATCCAGGCGGCAACAGCCATTCCCTACCTGCCCCCGGCGGACGCGGGGTCGATCGGCTACGCCTATGACGTGAGCCTTCCCGGCTACGGCCGTGTCGATGACAATATGAATTCGCTGCTGCTGGCGTTCAACGGGCGGGCCGATGCCGGCAATGCGCATCCCGACCAGGGGCTTTGGGTGCCGCCGCTGAGCCCTCTGAGCCAGGCCACTTTGGAAAGCGGCACGAGTTACAAATCGCTGGCGCAACCGCTGCAGGACAGGGTGAAGGGAGAACTGGACGGTATTTCCACGTCCGGCAATTACCCGGAGGTAAACCGGGTGCTCAGGAACAGCGGCTTCGCGGCCTACTTCGATCTGCTCGGCATGATGGAGGGTATTGACGAGCCGGGCGAACTGCGGCATGCCGTCCCGCTGCGCAACAAGCTTGCGGAAAATGACGCCGTCGTCACCGGCACCAATGTTCCCGGCGACAACAACGGGGACTCTGTCGCCAACGAAATCGGCGAGTTCGGGGACCGGCTTCTGGCCAACCACTACGAACTGAAAAAGGCTGTCAACACAAAGAATGCCCAGCTTTACGGTGACGCCAAATGGCCCGACCTCAAGGACTTGGTCACCGCCAGCAGCGACACGCGCAACGTCAGCTACGTGGACACGGCCACGGGCCCCAAGGCGATCAACAAGATTGATCCGAACCTTGCCCCGCCCGCGCAGATTGCCGCCGGACTCCTTATCAAGGGCAATATTCCGGCCGTCACGCGACAGCCCGCCGGCACGCTTCCGGCCGCGAAGATATCGCTTGCGGCCCCTTCGGACAGCACCCTTCCCGCCCCGTTGTACTTTGCCGAGGGGCTGCGCCAGGCCGACACCACCTTTACGGGGTACATTTTTGACCAGCAGTTCCCGGGGGCACTGTTTGCCGCCGACGGCCAATTGCAGGCGCTGCAGACCGCCGTCAACATTGCCGACAGCCGCGATTCCGACTGCGTGCGGTCTCTTCTGGTCACGGACAAGCGGGTTACCGCGGAGTATGCGGACGCGCTGGTCCGGTTCTACGGGGCTGCGGGGATTAATCCGCCGATTGAAGCCCCGAACCAGCGCGAGCGGGTGGCCAAGACCGATGCATTCCCTCTTGGCGAACTGCAGGATTATCTATTCACCGTGCTCGGGGCCGACCTGGCGCAGCGCATGGTGATCGTTGATCGCTGGTGGCAGAATCTTACCAACGCCGCGGACGGAAGCTTTGCCACCGTCGCCGACCGCGAAGACCGCACCATCAGCTATGCCGCGGCGGGCACCGACGCCATCCGCATCAACGAACTGATGGTCCGGCCCGTGCGGCGCATCGAGGCAGAGGCGGTTACGCACATTGCGTTTGACCTTACGAAAGACAACCCCAATATGGGTATGCGTCGTTTTTCGCTGGCCGAGGTGGCCTCGGACAGCTCGCAGGGGGCCGAGAAGGCGGCACCTTACGAAAATCTGAACCCCACCCCCTATCCGGGCACGCGGGACAACAATTTTCTTGACGGCATGCCCAAGTTTGATCTGGAAAAGGTCACACCGTTGTCTAACAGCGCATGGATTGTGCAGTCGGTCTATGACAGCAGTACCGCGCCCGCGTCTTCCAATCTTATCCTGGGAGACGAGACGGCCTGTCGCTATGACTCGCAGACCGTGCCCGTACCGGTGTGGACAGCTAGCGGAGACGACCCGAACATTGATGTAAACAATGACATTGTCGAGTTCCGCGTCAAGGCAACGGACGGATTGCCGGCGGGGCGCTACTATTTGACCGTCAATGTAATGGATCCGATTGCCGGCGCGATGTCTGTTGACAATATCAATGAACTCGAATATTCGATCAAATATTATCATTCCGATCCAAACGGGGTGTATCCGGCGGCAAACCGGACCATTTCTGCGGACATTGCCTACATATTAAGCATTCCGGTCACTCCGGCTGAGATCGCGGACAGAAACAGGCTTCTCAGGGACTATTTTGCCACGTATTGGCAATCGGTGGACTCGCTTGAATTCATAGCGACGAAGGAGCGGCTGGCAGCGGGATCTGGGGCGCCAGAGGGATGGGTCTTTACCCCTGCAAGGGAGCCCGGCGTGCCCTTGGTTGAGACAGCCTACCCCACTCTTGTGACACTTCTCGGGGCGGATTCTCTGCAGGCATTGTTTGACATTCCCAGGCCTGCCGTTACGCCGCCTCCGCCTCCGTTTGCCGCCGACACCCCCTACAGATGGTCCCAGTCTTATTTCCGTGACGGCGTTATGCCGCCGAATCTTCTGCTCTCGGCATACGGCGCAGATCAGCCCGTGGGGACCCGGACGCTTACGGTTATTGTTCCGCCGGCCGATGACACCACCACGCCCACCCAGACCTATGACACGCTCTGCATCGCCTTCAGGCTGAAGGCCTTCCTGGGAATAGTATCCCATGATTATTGTTTGTCCGATCGTTATCTTACC
>CAZOMH010000219.1:3684-6978 GCA_964580415.1 uncultured Nitrospirales bacterium | reverse complement strand
GGGGTTGTCCCTGGCGGAAAGCCATATGCCTGCCACGGCCATGAGCACGTAGGCAAGGTTGTTTGCAACAACGGCGTGCTGCTGCTGAAGCATCATGCCGAAGGCCAGGGAAACAAGCAGCAGGCCGCTGGCAAAGAATGTCCAGCGCGTACACAGGCCCAGAAGAAGCAGGGTCCCCACGGTGATTTCCACAAAGGGGAGCACATGCACATAGGGAACCAGCATAAAACCGGGAAGCCATGTGCCGGCGAAGCTTTCCTGCGTCTTTTGCGCGAAACCTCCCAGCCCGCCGGGACCGGTAAATTTGCCCATGGCCGCAAAGAAGAAGAGTACCCCAAGCGACAGGCGCATCAGCAATGCACCCATGCCCTCCGGGGAAAGCGAACAGCATTCACAATTGGTTTTCATCCACAAATCTCCCATTCTTCAAAGGTTCTTTTCGTGTATATTGGCTAAACACCGCAGGGTTGCCTTCTTATGCCCGGTTGCCGCGCGGGAAAACCGGCGCGGGGCCGAAAAAGGGGCCGGGCCGGGCGGAAAGAAAGCGGATTGCGGCGGCGGTTCCGTTTCGTGGCGAAAGCGGCCCGTGATGGGATAAAATGCGTCATGTTCACGTTGCACAGTCGCTTGAATCGTTGTTTTCACGTGCCCGGCGGCGTATTGCTGACTGCGCTGCTGGCCTTCCACGGCGTCACCGCCGCCGGAGCCGGGGAGATTCCCCTTCCGGTGACGGCCTCCGCGACGTTCGGAGCGCCAAACCTGCCGGAATTTGCCTTTGACGGCGATCTGCAAACCCGGTGGGCAAGCCCCTGCAATGTGCCGGAAGCCTGGCTGCAGGCGGATTTGGGCGAAAAGGTCCGCATCAGGGACTTGACGATTCGGTGGGAGGCGGCCTATGCCGCGGACTATGAGGTTTTGGTCTCCGCGGACGGCACCCGCTGGGATTCCATTTATCATCAGACGGCAGGCGCCGGGGGGGATGAGCGTCTCGCGGATATTTCGGGCAAAGGCCGCTACTTGCGAATCCTCTGTCACCGGCCGGGACCGTATCCGCTGTACTCCATATGGGAAGTCACCTCCGGTGACAAGGAACTGGCCGGGGCCCTTTCCGGGGTTCGTGACCGCACGAAGGCCGCACATGACGAGGAGGCCCGTATCGCCCGCGAAGGACTGCGGGCCCGTCTGGAAGCGGCGGGCGTGAAGGAAATTGTGTATGCCGCACGCCCCCTTTACCCCGACGGCCACTGGTATGCCAACATCAGCTATTTCGCCTACGACTCAAATGCCAAAACCTACGCGCGGGGGGGCGGTCTCTACAAGCTGAACACGGCGGGCGAAACGGTGACGCCGCTGGTGGAGGACGCCGGGGGAACCGTGCGCGATCCGGCCGTGCATTACGACGGACACACCATTGTGTTTTCCTGGCGCAAGGGCGGCACGGACTCTTTCCATCTGTTCACCATCGATGCGGACGGTTCGGGACTGGCACAGTTGACCTCGGGCGAGTACGACGACATCGAGCCGTCATGGCTCCCCGACGGCGGCATCGCGTTTGTTTCGAGCCGCTGCCGCCGCTGGGTCAACTGCTGGCTGACGCAGGTGGCCACCGCACACCGGTGCAACGGGGACGGCACGGGCATCGTGCCCATCTCGGCCAATCTGGAACAGGACAACACCCCCTGGCCCATGAACGACGGGCGCATTCTTTACACGCGCTGGGAGTATGTGGACCGGAGCCAGGTGGACTACCATCATCTGTGGGCCATGAATCCGGACGGCACCGGACAGATGATCCATTTTGGAAACATGCACCCCGGCGGCCTGTTCATCGACGCGAAACCGGTGCCGGGCACGGACGAAGTCCTGTTCATCAACTCGCCCGGCCACGGGGCAAAAGAGCATACGGGCATGGTGGCGCTGGTGGGCGTGAAGAAGGGCCCCGACGAGCTGCCCGCAATTCACAATATCACCGACGGAGGCTTCCGCGATCCCTATCCAGTCACGGGCGACGCATTTCTTGCCGCGCACGGCCGCGATATCGTGCTGCTGGACCGCACGGGAATTTCGGAGCGCCTATATGCGCTTCCGGGGTCGGCGGAAAAACTGGAACTGCACGAGCCGAGGCCGGTACTGCCGCACCCGCGCGAACCGGTCATTCCCCCGCGCGTGGACCGCGGCAAGGGCACGGGAAAGCTAATCCTTTCCGACGTGCGCGCCGGCCGCAACATGGGCGGCGTTGCGCCGGGCGAGATCAAGAAACTGCTCGTGGTTGAGAGCCTGCCCAAGCCAATCAACTATACGGGCGGGATGGACCCGCTGAGCTACGGCGGGTCGTTCACGCTGGAGCGGGTGCTGGGAACGGTGCCGGTGGAGGAGGACGGGTCGGCCTGTTTCGAGGTGCCGGCCGGACGCTCGCTTTTCTTTGTGGCGCTCGACGCACAGGACAATTCGGTGAAGCGCATGCAGAGTTTCGTGGGCGTGATGCCGGGGGAAACACTGAGCTGCGCGGGCTGCCACGAACCGCGCACCACGGCGGGACGCAATCCCATGCGGGCGCAGTTGAAAGCCCTGGACCGGGAGGCCAGCGGCATCACGCCGATAGCGGACATTCCGGAGGTGTTCGACTTCCCCCGGGACATCCAGCCGGTTTTCGACAGGCACTGCGTGTCCTGCCACGATTATACGGCGCACGAGGGCGCGGAATTTGGCCCGCGCGCGGGCGGCGTGGTTCTCAGCGGCGATCACGGGCCGATGTTCTCGCAAAGCTATGCGGCGCTTACCGCCCTGCGCCAGATCGCGGACGGCCGTGATCTCGCAAAGAGCAACCTGCCTCCGCGCGCCATCGGCGCGGCGGCCAGTCCCCTGATGAAGAAGATTGACGGCGGACACCACGGTGTAAAACTGTCACCGCGCGATACGGCCCTGGTCCGGTACTGGATCGAGACGGGCGCGACCTATCCCGGCACCTATGCGGCTCTAGGGTCCGGGTGCGTGGGCGGTTACCAGGAGAACAAGCTGACCGGAAACGACACCGAGTGGCCCGAGACCACCGCTGCGGCGGACGTAATCGGCACGCGCTGCGCCGCCTGCCATACGGGCCTGAAGAGCCTGCCCGCAACGCTTTCGGACGAGAACGGCCTCTCTTTCTGGCGGCCGGACGACTGGAATGATCCGCGCCTGCTGCGCAGCCGCCATCTGATGTTCAATCTGTCCCGTCCCGAACTGTCGATGATTCTGCTGGCGCCACTTTCAGAGAAGGCCGGGGGTTACGGCATCTGCCGTTACAAGGACCCC
>CAZOMH010000219.1:0-3674 GCA_964580415.1 uncultured Nitrospirales bacterium | reverse complement strand
GCGGGAGACGACCTGCCGTTCTTCCAGGGGAAGAACGACCCCGACTACCAAAAACTGCTCGCGCTGTGCGTGGCCGGCCAGCGGCAACTGGACCAGATTAAGCGGTTCGACATGCCGGGATTTACGCCGCCGATACCGTATATTCGCGAGATGAAAAGGTACGGGGTGCTCCCAAAGGACCAGGACGCCGCAGTGCCTTTTGACTGTGCCGCCGCGGACCGCGCGTACTGGCACTCGTTCGACGCGCAGCGGGCGCTGGAACACCCGGCCTACACGGCCGAAGGCGGGACCGCCGTCCAACCCTGATTCCCCCGCCGCGCGGAAAGCAACCGGCAGACTGCAAACCCCGCCGGCCACACCCGCCCGACAAGAAAAGAGCCGGCACGGCCCGAACTTTTGGGCGGTGCCGGCTCCAGATGTCTTTTGCGCGGGCGGAAAACCGCCTATGCCGGGTAGCAGGCCAGGGTGGCCTTGAGGATGTCGTCGTTGTTCTTTGTGGAGGAACCGCATTCCAGCGCAACGAAACCCTTGTAGTTGGTGGATGCGATGGCCTTGAAGATATTCGTGTAATTCAGTTCGCCCGTTCCGGGCTCCTTGCGTCCGGGATTGTCCGCGACGTGGAAATGGCCGATCCGGTCGATGTTGTTCTTCAGGTTGCGGATGACGTTGCCCTCGGTGATCTGCTGGTGGTAGATGTCGAACAGCATCTTCACGTTGGGGCTGTCCACCGCCTTGAGGATTTGCATCGTGTGGTCCGTGCGCGCCATAAAGTAGCCCTTGTGGTCCACAAGCGTGTTGAGCGCCTCCATGACAATCGTGACATCATTCTTCTCGGCGATGGGCGCGAGTTTTTTCAGGCATTCGATCACGGCTGCGGTCTGTTTTTCGCGGTCCGCGCTTTTGTTCTCGTTGCCGCTCAGGCCCACAAGGTGTTTGCAGTTCAACTTCTTGGCCAGGACGACGCGCTGCTCGAACTGTTCAATGATCCGGCCGTGATCGTCCGGATTGACCATGCCGCCGGCGGCAATGGCGCCGGCCCCCACGATGCAGCTCAGTTCCAGACCCAGCGAATCGGCTTTCTGGCGGATGGCGCCGGGATCGCCCTCGGGATTGAGCCATTCATAGGCCGGAAAACCCCATTTTGCGACCTGTTCCAGTTTTTCTTCCGTGCTGCCGCTGAAGAAGTCGATGGGCACGGACATTCTGAGCGGGAGTTTTGCGAACGGACCCTCCGGAGCCGCGGAGGCAAGGGGCATTCTTCCGAGCACGGCCGCACCGGCGCCGACCGCCAAAGAACCTGTCAGGAATCCGCGTCGATCCATCGTACACTCTCCTTGTTCGGGTTATCGCGCCATGGCGCGTTGTATCAGACCAAACACACACACTGGGGGACAGAATACCATATTTGCGCGTCGCGCAGAAATCGACGGTGCCGGCGGAAAGTACGGTTGGATTGCGGCGCGATGGTCCACATCCCCGGCCCCTCTCCCGCCCGGGCGGGACTTCGGGAGGGGGGCCTGAAGACGGTGTTCGGGCGTGCCCGTGTTGTTTGTCCCGGTTCTATTGTTCCGTGCGGGAACGGTTTCGGGACGGGAAGTTGTCGTAGAACACTTTGCTGTCGGCCTCGTGGCAATCCATGGCAGTGGCTGTCGCACTGCCGTATTCGATTCCGGCGAAATCGGACTGGAGTTCCGCCACCGTCCGGAATTGCAGCCCTTCCAGTTTGGAGAGCCGCAGGGAAAGGGTGCCTGTAAGCGTTTCAAAATCGTGAAACAGGATGCTTTGCGGCGTCGTGAAGACGATATCCATGAAGGACTCGCAGGGGGCCTTCGCCTCGATCTCAATTTTGCAGCCGTCGCGGTTGATCGACTCGACCTTCCATGTCCCGAAATCGATGGTAAACCGCTGCACATCCCCGTCGCCGGGACGCCAGTTGTACTCCACACCGTCGTGTTTCAGGCCGATGGCCAGTCCCTCGACCGGTTCGAACAGGCCCAGCAGTTTGGGCCGCCCGCCGCCTGCGGCAAGGGCGGTGTCCGGACAACCCGCGAAGTGGTTGGCGGTAATCCACGCCCACCAGTCGGGAAAGGTGCGGCCCCAGTTTCGGTCCTGGTATCCGGGCGCGTCTTTAAACGTGTATGTCTTTCCATTGCAGACGATGGTGCCGCTGAACAGCGCGGCCGCCTGCGTGGGATACCATGCGATGTTGGTAAGGTCGGGCACGAACATCGTCCAGCCCATGGCGTTGAAGTCCCAGATCGTGTCTATTTCAATATTCCAGGAGGCGGTGGTGGTACCGTCAAAGACGTGCCCCGCAATGCCGCCGCGCACCGCCCGCTGGTCCGCTATGGTGACGTCGGTCTTGTGGCGGGATGCCTGAAAGTCGGATACCGCATAGTTCTGGGTGACCGTGATGCCGTCGGTAAAACTGCCGAAGCCCACATAGGCGCGGCTGGCCGGATCGGCATTGGCGGTATCCCAGGGATTGACCACGCCGTAAACGAAGTAGAATGCTTCGCCCGTGTCCGGGAGGACGACCTTGTAGTACCACCATTCGAACCAGGGGCCCGTGTCGGTCTTGCCGTTGCCGGCCAGCACGTTTTCCCGGTTCCAGACGAGACAGTTGTAGGGCTGGGTGGCCGGCGGACAGGTCGGGCAACCGGAGAGCAGCACCAGCACCAGGCCAAGCAGCACGCCGGATTTCTTCATGGTCACACCCTTAAGGTTTGGGCCTGAGTCCGCGATCCCAAGCTGCGCGTGGGACCGCATGGACAAAGTATGGGCGAAGAGCGACTTTGAAGACAAACACTGTTCCAAATATCCCGGAAACACCGAAGAGCCTGCGGCGACACTCGCGGAGGCGGTGCCGGCTGTCGGCGACAGCCTTTCTGCCGTGCATCACCGCGCCGCCATTCTTTCGGCCTCTTCCATGGCAATGGCGGCCCAGGACCAGAGACGTTTTGGGTCGTAGCGGACGGTGGAAATGTCTTTCATGATCAGCTCCACGTGGCAGTTGCCCCCGGTCTTGTCAAGGAAGTCGCGGATGTTCCTGCGCGCCTGGTCGGGGTCCCAGGACGACTCGGCGAGGATGGCCGGGCTGGGCTTGTGGCTTATGACGTAGTCGCGGCCGATGCCGTTGATGGCGCGCTCGGGCTTGCACCATGGGCTGACGGATATCTTGCGCAGATTGGGGATGCGGTGCAGCATGCCGAGTTTTCCGTCGAGCGGCTCGCAGCAGCCGTAGTAGACCATGCCCCAGCGGCGCAGCCAGCGCAGGTCATGGGCAAGCGCGAATTCCCAGTGCATTTCGGGGGAGACTTCGGAGAAGGCCTGCGCGTTGGAGCACCCCCACATGTTGTGCGGCTTCACGTGGCCCGGGTCGAAATCGTTGCCGGGCAACTGGCTCGTATATCCATAGCCGCCGGAACCGACGCGGGTGTTGTTGTTGTCGAGCGAGAGCAGGTTTTGCGCGGCGAACTGGTCCAGCTCCACCATCCACGCATCGACCATGCGGTCCACGGCGGCGCGGACCATGTCGGGCCGCAGGATCAGATCCTCCATGGCCTCCTGCACGCCCCACCAGCGGATGAGATAATCCCATGGCGTGAACCAGATGTGGGTCTGCCCCGTCTTCTTCACAGGCATGATGCCTTTGTACAAGTCGCACATGGCAT
>CAZOMH010000218.1:0-6989 GCA_964580415.1 uncultured Nitrospirales bacterium | reverse complement strand
GGAAGAGACCACGCCGGAGACGGAGGATCCGAAAACGCTAATGAAGACACTGGAACTGCCTTCGCCTCCCGTAACGGACCCGGCGGCGGCGGAACCTTCTCCGGCCGCACCAGAGGTTACGGCTCCGCCTGCACCGGATACGGCCGCGGCTGCATCGGCCCCGCCCCAGCCGGCCGTGGCCAACGGGCCGATCAAGCGTGTGGCTGTCGATGCGGGCCATGGCGGCGGGGATACAGGCACAATGAGCCCCAACGGAACGGCGGAGAAGGCTGTCACCTCGGCATTGGCCGCACGCTTTGAAAAGGCGCTGGCCGAAACCGGCGCGGTGTCGGCCGCCCAGACCCGCAAGGAGGACCGCGAAATGTCTTCCGGCGACCGCGCGTCCGCCGCGATGGTGCAGTCCGCGGGGTTGCTTGTCAGCCTGCACACGGGCGCGGCGCTGTCGCCGCAGGCGCCGTTGATCCAGATTTATCATTCACCCATACCGGCCGAAGGCGGTGACCTGGCAGCCTGCGCCGCCCGCGCCAAGGCTGTGGCCGACGCCATGGCCAAGGCGCTTCTCGCCGAGGCCGACCCGCCCACGGTGGTTGTGCGGTCGGCGCCGCTTCGGCTCCAGAACGCCGCGAAACTGCCCTGCCTGGTGGTTGAGCTGGGCTCGCTAAACCAGCCCGACGGCGAGGCCATGCTGCTCTCCGAGGAACAGCGCGGCGCCGTGGTGGACCGCATGGCCAAGGCATTGGCGGCGGCGGTGGCCGCCGTTGACGCGCAACGTTGAGGACACACAGCCGTGAGCTATTACACAAGAAAGCGCATCCTTGCCCGGCTGGGTCTGGCGGTGTGGGCCATGGTCACGCTGATCCTGTGTTTCGTTATCGCCATGCTGGTGAACGAGATGCTGCGCAACGGACAATCGCCGCTGGCTTCTTTCCAAAGCGCCGCCCCGGCCGAAGGAACCGCCGTCCCCGCGAAGCCGAAGACTCCGGGACCGGCAGGCACCAAAGAGATTCAGCTCTTCTTTTCCACCGGCGACGGGCAGAAACTCGTTGCCGAGCCGTCCACAATTGAGTTCAGCGAAAGCACGGTGGAGAATTGCCGGCACGCCATCGCGGAGCTGATCGGCGGGCCGCACCAGAACGGGAATGTTCCCATCCTGCCGACAAACGCACGGCTGCGCGGGTTGTACCTGCTGGACTCGGGCGAACTGGTGGCGGATTTTTCGGGCGAGTTGGCACTGGCGCACGCGCGGATCAAGAGCGCCGGACTGGAAGGCATGCTGGTCTACGGCCTCGTCAACACCGTGACACAAACCGCGCTGCAGGGCGGGGACAAAGCCGAGGTGAAACGGGTTCGTTTCCTGGTGGAGGGGGCGCCGCCGACCGAGGGGTTCCCCGCCCATCTTGATCTCGGCCAGCCCGTCATTCCGGACCCCGGTTGGAACCAGGCGGCGGCGGGATGACGCGCGGCGGCGCGGCCGGCCGGGCCATCGGTATTTTTGATTCCGGCGTGGGCGGGCTTACGGTGCTCAAGCGCATCGCACAGCGGCTTCCCCAAGAACATCTCTGCTATCTGGGCGACACGGCCCGCGTTCCCTACGGCACAAAATCAGCGGATACTGTCGTGCGCTATGCGCGGTCCTGTGCGGCACGGCTGACCGAACGCGGCATCAAACTGCTGGTGGTGGCCTGCAACACGGCCTCGGCCTATGCGCTGGAAACCCTGGCGGATGAACTGCCGGTGCCGGTGGTGGGCGTGGTGGAACCGGGCGCACGCGAAGCGGTGCGCCGGACCAAGAACGGACGGGTCGGTGTGATCGGCACCGCGGGCACCGTGTCCAGCGGGGCGTATACCCGGGCCATCGCCGCGCTTGATGCGGACATCCGGGTCTTTTCGAAGGCCTGTCCGCTGTTTGTGCCGCTGGCGGAAGAGGGCTGGGTTCGCGGCGAACTGCCGCTAAGTGTGGCCCGGACCTATTTGGCTGGTCTGGCGGCACGGCATATCGACACGCTGGTGCTGGGCTGCACCCACTATCCGCTGCTGCGCGGGCCCATTGCCGCGGCGGCGGGGCCGGAAGTGCGGCTCGTGGACAGCGCCCAGGAAACGGCCAAGGCGGTGGAGGCGGTGCTGGCCGCATCGGGCCTCCTGCGCCGGGGCACGGCCCCCGGAAAGCGCCGGTTTCTGGTAAGCGACAGTCCGGCGACCTTTGCGCGGGTGGGCGCGCGGTTCTTGGGATATTCCCTCACGGGAGTCGAATGGGTGGATGTGCAGACGGGTTAACGCCGCGCCCCGGCACGCCGGGTTGGGATGTAATAGGGCATGAAGCGCAACGAGAACAGCGGGACCAGAAGGGTGCCACCGGCCAGGCCGCCTGAAACGCCCCGGCCTGTGTACCGCCGTCCGCGCAGCAGCAATATCGAGGCGCAGCATGTGCTCATCTTGGTGCTGACGCTGGTTCTGGTGGCCATTCTCGGCGGTGCCGTCGGCATGATAACAAAGCAGTGGCGGGACACTGTGTCACCGGCCATCGAAGCGACCGCGGCCGAATCGCCATCGCCCCCCCCGGTAACGCGGGTGCCGCCCCCCCAACCGGTCCCGGCAGTCAAACCGATCCCAAAACCAACATTGAAGTCCGTGCCCACGCCACCGCCGCCCGTGCTGCCGCCTGTGGCGGATAACACGGTTGACCGGGCGCTGCTGGAAAGCACGGTGCCCGCGGCCTATGTGCGGCATGTGGCGGAGGAGATTCGTTCGGACGCGCGGGGCCGGTGGAAATACCAGTGTCTTGACGTGACGCTGCCGCCGGACCTAAGTTGGCCCAAACTGCGCACACAACTGGTGTCAAACCTGGCCGGACAGCGGCTAAGCATTCTTGAGGAGCGCGGGGCCGCGCCCGGTTCCGCCCATATCCGCATTGCCCAGCAGAGCCGGGTGATAGCCTCTGCCGTGATTCATCCCATGGAATTGCAGGGCAGCGAACCGCCGTTGGATGAGGAGGGCGCGGAAGAAAAGACCCTGCTGGCCCGGGCAAATTCGGCGGCGGTGCCGACACCAATACCTGAGCCTGCGCCCGTGCCGCAACCGGAACCGGTGTCCGCCCCGCGGCCCGAAGCGGTGCCGAGTGCCACACCGGCACCCGAGACGACGCCTGTATTGAGTCCGAAATCCGCGGCGGAGCCTCAACCGACGCCCCCTCCCGAGGGCGCGCCCGTTCCGGAGACAGCGCCCGCTGTGCAAACGCGACTGGAAGCGGCCCCCCAATTGGAGTCTGCACCGGTCCCAGCGGAAGCGCCGACACCGGCAGCGTCGGTAAGTATGCCGGCGGTCCCAGTGGCGGAGTCCGCGGCCGTGCCGCAGCCGGAGCCCGTGGCACAGGCAGAGCAATCGGCTGCCAATCAGGAGAATGGCGGTTCCAGGGTGGAGCCACCCGCGCCCCTGCCGGAAGCCGGGCAACAGCCGGAACCTGTACCCGAACCAGAAGTTGCGCCTGCGCCGAAGGAACCGGCAACGACAGCAGAGGTTCCGGTAACGGAGCCTGAGGTGGCTCCGCAGTCGGAGCCTGTATCCCAACCGACGCAATCGGCGGCCGATCAGAGAATTGGCGTCCCCGGGGCGGAGATGACTGCGCCTCTGCCGGAAGCCGGGCCGACGGCAGATTCGGCAGCGGAAACTGCGCGGCAACCGGAATCTCTACCCGAACCAGAAATTGCGCCTGCATCGAAGGAACCGGCGGCGACGCCGACGGTGGTCCCGGTAACAGAGTCCGCGGCAGTCCTGCAACCGGAACCCGCAGCGAAACCGGAGCACTCGCCAGCCAATCAGGAGATTGGTGTCTCAAAAATGGAAGCACCGGTTTCTTTGCCGGAAGCCGCGCCGCAGCCGCAACCGCAGCCGGAACCGGAACCGGCCCTGGTGCCTGAGATTGCACCTGTGTCGAAGAAACCGGCAGAGACACCGGAAATCCCAGTGGCGGAAGCTCCGGCGGCGCCGCAATCAAAAGCCAAACAGGAACCCGCGGAGAAGATGATGCTTGCATCGGCGGCGGGCGGACGGCCGCGGGTGGCCGTTATTCTGGATGACGGCGGTTACGGCGGCGCGGACACGGAGCAGGCGCTCGCGCTGGACACGAAGGTAACCCTGGCAATTCTGCCGAACACGCCGTCGGGGCGCGACACGGCAAAGCGTGCGGTGACGAAGGGTTTTGAAGTAATGCTGCACATGCCCATGGAGACGGCGGTGAAGGGGATTCGCGCCGTGACCGGGCAGTTGGACACAAGCATGGATCAGAACACCATCCACCGGCTGACGCTGGATGCGCTGTCACAGGTGCCGGGGGCCAAGGGCGTCAATTATCACACGGGTGGAAAGTTTATCCAGGACTACGCACGCACACGCTGGTTCATGGAAGTGGTGCGCGACAAACAGTTGTATTTCGTGGACAGCCGGACCACGGGACGGTCCGTGGGGCATGCCGCGGCGATGGAACTGGGTGTTCGCGCGGCGGACCGGGATGTGTTTCTGGACAATGAAAGTTCGCCGGACTATATCCGCCGCCAGTTTGAACTGCTGGTGGACGGGGCGAACAAGCGCGGCGCCGCGGTCGGTATCGGGCATTTCCGCCGGAACACGGTTGCAGTGCTCCATGAGATGCTGCCCAAGCTGTCAGCGCGCGGGCTCGAACTGGTGCATGTATCGGAGTTGCTCCCATGAGTGTTGTTCTCGGCATAGAATCCTCCTGCGATGAAACCGGCGCGGCCGTGGTGTCCGGCGGACGGGACGTGTTGTCGAACCTGGTGGCGTCGCAGATTGACGTACACCGCGAGTTTGGCGGGGTGGTGCCGGAAATCGCATCGCGCCAGCACACGAAGATTATCTATCAACTGGTGGAGGCGGCTTTGCGCGATGCGGGACTGGAGCGCGGTCCGGACGGCGCGCCGCCCATCGACGCCATCGCGGCGACACGGGGCCCGGGGCTGATGGGTTCGCTGCTCGTGGGGCTGGGCTTTGCCAAGGCGCTGGCCTATGCGTGGAAAAAGCCCTTTGTGCCGGTGCATCACATTGAAGGGCATCTCTTTTCGGCATTCCTCGGCGAAAGAGCGCCTGAATTCCCCTATCTGGCGCTGGTGGTAAGCGGCGGACACACCCAAATCATCCACTGCGCCGCGCCGCATGTCTATGAACTGCTGGCCACCACGCGCGACGATGCGGTGGGCGAGTCGTTTGACAAAGTGGCGCGACTCTTGGGCTTGCCCTATCCGGGCGGGCCGTCGATTCAGAAGGCGGCGGAAGGCGGCAACACGCGGGCCTATGCGTTTCCACGGGCCATGCAGCGGCAGGACACGCTGGACTTCAGCTACAGCGGACTGAAGACGGCGGTGCTCTATGCAACCCGGGAGAATCCCGGGGCCAATGTGGCGGACCTTGCGGCGAGTTTTCAGGCGGCGGCGATTGACACGCTGATCCTGAAGACGCGGCAGGCGCTGGACCAGACGGGGTTGCGGCGATTGGTAATTGCGGGGGGCGTGGCCGCGAACGCGCTGTTGCGGCAGCGGGCGCTGGAATTGCCTGCCGAGGTGTTTCTGCCGCCGTTCACGTACTGCGTGGACAACGGGGCGATGATCGCCGCGGCGGGGCATTCGCGGTTTGCGCTGGGGCTTACGGGGGAGGGCATGGACGCACCGGCGGACCCGTCATTGAAGTTGTGCGTGTGAGGTGACGCCCCGGTCTTGTGCCGGGCGTGGATGCGCTGGGGGAGGGCGGTGGCGTTTGCCCGCCGCACGCCCGCCACAAGGGCGGGCGCTACAGTAAGGCAACATCCACCGGCCCTTTGGGCCTGCCCCCTTCGAAGGGGGATTTAAGAGGACATCCCCCGCCACGCTTGTTGCAGTCTGGTCCTCTTCAAGGGTGACCCAAGGCAACACCCCCCGCCCCTTTGGGGCACCCCCCTCGAGGGGGGACTGAAGGCCTGCCTCTTCGCCCTCATTTGTTCTGTTCCCAGCCCTCAGCCCCAAGCCCCTCACTTGACAGATTGCCAAAACTGTGTTACTGTATTGATACAGTCAATCGACAAGGAGATCGTAACGTGCTTATCTCGATTAACCAGAGCGACGGCACGCCGATGTATTTCCAGTTGGTACGCCAGGTCAAGCACCTTATTGCTACCGGAAGGATGGGACCGGGGGATGAACTGCCTTCCGTGCGGGTGCTGGCGCAGCAGTTGCTGGTCAACCCGAACACGGTGGTGCGGGCCTATCGGGAACTGGAAGCGGCGGGCCTTATCTTCACAAAACGGGGCTCGGGCTGCTATGTGGCGGAACGGCCGGTGCCCTATTCGGACGCGGAATGCCGCCGCATTCTTTCGGAACGCATTGACGCCCTGGTGGCCGAATCGCGCAACCTGGGCTTTAAGTTGGAACGGGTGATTGAACTGCTGCGCGAACGCGACCGCGATCTGCGCATTGAATCCAAAGCGGAAGGCAACGAGGAGGCAGCCCATGAGCACTAATGACACGGACACCATCATTGAAGTATCTGGACTTTCCCGGCGGTTTGGCCGCAAGGAGGCGCTGCGCAACGTTTCGCTGCGCGTGGGCCGGGGCCAGGTTTTCGGACTGGTGGGCGAGAACGGCGCGGGCAAGACGACGCTGATTCAGCACCTGCTGGGCGCGTACCAGGCCAAGACGGGGTCGGTGCGGGTGTTCGGCATTGACCCGGTGTACGACCCGACGGCGGTGCTGGGACGCATCGGGTACCTGTCGGAGGACCGCGATCTTCCGCGCTGGATGCGGGTGAAGGAGTTGATGCGGTACACGCAGGCCTTCTACCCGAACTGGGACCCGGCCTTTGCGGAGAAACTGCGCGAGGAGTTCGGCCTTGCAGCGGACGCGAAGATCGGCAACCTGTCGCGGGGCGAACTGGCGCGGGCGGGGTTGCTGGCGGCGCTGGCGCACCGGCCCGAACTGCTGCTGCTCGACGAGCCGTCGTCGGGTATGGAC
>CAZOMH010000217.1:5996-7007 GCA_964580415.1 uncultured Nitrospirales bacterium | reverse complement strand
TTGCCGTGATGACGGCGATTGTGTTGGCCGGAATGGCCGCGCCCGCGGTGGCCGCCGACGGCGGCATGTATGTGTCCATGCGTGACGCCTATCTTGGTCCTGACTACTTTCCAACAGTTGCCGGGGGATTGAAACAGCTCGGGATCAACGCGGTGGAAGTGTCGCTTTCCCGAGATTTCACGGTGGGCGCGCTGGATTCGGCCGAAAAGGTCCTCTTGAAATCGGACGATGACGCGAAGGCATACCGCAAGAAGGCTGAAGAACTGGGCGTGAATGTCTGCGCGCTGCTGACTGCGTGCGACTTCAGCGCGGGCACCATGGCGGACAACAGCGCGTGGATCGCGCGTGCCATCGAACTGGCGGACCTGCTGGGCGCGAAGGCCGTGCGCATTGACTCGGCCATGAAGAAGGAAAAGGAACTTCCCTTTGACACGCGCGTGAACCTGTTCGTCGAGGGGCTCAAGGGCGCGCTCGACAAGACGGCCAGTTCCAAGGTCACGCTCGGCATCGAAAACCACGGGTTCCAGGGCAACAACCTGGCCTTCCTGCTGAACGTGTTCACGCTGGTCAACTCGCCCCGGCTCGGCTCGACGATGGATGTGGGCAACTTCTACTGGCGCGGCTATCCGCTGGGCGAGGTGTACAGCATCCTGCACCTGCTCTCGCCGTACGCCAAGCACACGCATATGAAGAACATCCACTATCCCGAGGACCAGCGCGAAGTCACGCGCGAGGCGGGCTGGAAGTACAGCGAGTATGCCTGCCCGCTCGAAGAGGGTGACATCGACATGGCGAAAGTAATCGGCATGCTGAAGGCGGCGGGGTACCAGGGCGATGTCTGCATTGAGGACGAGTCGGTGGCCAGGCTCAAGACGCAGGAAGAGAAGGCGGCGCAGTGCAAGCGCAATGTGGACCATTTGAAGAAAGCGCTGGAGACTGTGAAGTAGCCAGGGTCTAGGGTCTAGGGTCTAGGGTCTAGGGTCTAGGGTCTAGGGTCTAGGGTCTAGGGTC
>CAZOMH010000217.1:0-5896 GCA_964580415.1 uncultured Nitrospirales bacterium | reverse complement strand
TAGGGCCTAGGGTCCCATAAGTCCCATAAGTCCCATTTGTCCCATTTGTCCCATTTGTCCCATTTGACTGAACTTCAATAGACGGAGGCGACATGATGCTTTCCCTTCTGTGCGCCACGCTGAGTTTTGCGGCCGCGACGGACGCGCCCCCCCTGAATCCGGTTGCCGTACACACGTCGGCGCTGCTGCATGCGTGGGAATTCTCCGACCGGCAGGTTCTTGCCGATCCGGGAGAATACACCTTTTGGGCATGGGTGCCCGCGGAAAAGTCCGCCACGATAATGATAGACGGCGCGGCACTGAAGACGGACACCGCCCCAAAACGCGAGAAGGCAAAGGACCCCGTGTGTTTCTGGGTGAAGGCGGGAACCAGGACGCTGGACGGCAGGGCCGTGACCGTCACTTTGGCCGACGCCGCCGCGCTTGCAATGAGCCGGACAGAGGGTTATGACCCGCAGAAGGCCATGGCCGACACCTGGGCATGCCGGGGCGGGGAGTCCGTGACGGACCGCAGGTTGAATCAGACGCGCCACACCGACGCGGTCTTTGTGATGCCGCAGTATCCCACCCGCGGGGCATGGGAGGAAAAGGCGGACAGCATCCGCAGGCGCATGCTGCTCGGTTCCGGCCTGGTTCCGATGCCGGAGAAGACCCCGCTCAATCCCGTGATCACGGACCGCATCGACCATGGCGATTACACGGTGGAGAAAGTGCGTTTCGAGGTGCTGCCCGGCTTTCTTTGCACGGGCAATCTGTACCGGCCCAAGGGCAACGGCCCCTTCCCGGCCATTGTGAACCCGCACGGCCACTGGACAAACGGCCGTCTGGAAGACTCGGACAAATGCTCCGTGCCGGCGCGCTGCATCACCTTTGCACGGATGGGCGCCGTCGCTTTCACCTACGACATGATCGGATACGAGGACAGCCGGCAGTTTGTACACCGCTGGGGAACGGAACGCGAAAAACTGTGGGGATTGCATCCCTTTGCGCTGCAACTGCTCACCAGCATCCGTGCGGTTGATTTTGTGAGCGGCCTGGACGGCGTGGACCCCGAACGCATCGGCTGCACGGGCGCGTCCGGCGGCGGCACACAGACCTTCGCGCTCTACACGGTGGACCCGCGCATCAAGGCGGCCGCGCCGGTGAACATGATCTCGTCGACCATGCAGGGCGGGTGCGTGTGCGAAAACGCGCCGCTGATCCGATACTGGAACTCGAACATGGAAATCGGCGCGATGATGGCGCCCAAACCCCTGCTCATGGTGGCGGCGACGGGAGACTGGACCCGGGAAACGCCCCGGGTGGAATATCCGGCGATTCGCAGCATCTATGCGCTCTATGGGGCGGAGGCCAACGTCGAGACGGCCCAGTTCGACTACGACCACAATTACAACAGGGACAGCCGCACGGCGGTGTACCGGTTCATGGGCAGGCACCTGATTGATCCAAGCCGCGACTGGAGCGGATTCACCGAACCGGCATACACGAAAGACACGGACGACAAACTGCGCGTATTCCCCGGCGAGGGACCGATGGAAGATTACAAGAGCCGCGGCCAGGCGGAGATCATCGAACAGGTTATTGCCATGAACCGCGCGAAGTGGGATGCCGAACTTCCGGCGGACGCATCGGGTGTGGACGCATTCCGTCAGAAGCACGGGAAGGTGCTTTCCGATGTCATGGGCGTGTCGGTTCCGGGGCCGAACGACCTGCGATTCACGCGCCTTGGCCGCGCCGACGAACGCGACGGATTCATGGCCGAACACTGGGTGTTCGGCCGCACGGCGGACGGCGACGCGGTGCCGGCAGTCCTTTTCCGCGGCAACAACGACGGGGCGGCACAGGATGCGGTCATCGTGGTGGATGGAGGCGGGAAACAGGCGTTGACGGACCCGGACACGGGCAAGCCCGGTCCGCTGTTGACGGCGTTGATCGCGCAGGGCAAGGCCGTGCTGGCCATCGACGCCTTTCTGCTGGGCGAGCACGGACTTCCTGACACGGGCTTCGTTCGTGAAAAGCCCATGGTGGGTGCCTTCTCCTTCCTTGACACCTTCCAGCCGACCGACACGGCCAACCGCGTGCAGGATGTGCTGACTGCCGCGGCCTTCCTGCGCGCGCGGCGCGACCTGACGGGCCGTATTGATGTGTGCGGCGTGGACGGCGGCGGCATTTGGTCGCTGTTGGCCGCGGCCGTCGATCCCGGCATCCGAAGCGTGGCCGCCGACCTGGACGCGTTCCCGCTCGACGACGACACGGCCTGGGCGAAATACAATTATATCCCCTGCATCCGAAGCGTGGGCGATGTGCGCACGGCGGCGGCCATGATCGCCCCGCGCCCCGTGAAACTCTGGAACGTCAACGGTGCCGAAGGCATCGGGCGGTACGGCGCGGCGGTAACGCCGGGCGCGGCCGACACGGCCGCACTGGCGGAGGCGCTCCGTTGACCGGGACCGGCGAAAGCCGGTCCGCCGTTCGCGACCGTGTGCTGCACATCACTGACCTGCATTTCTGGCGTATTTCCTGGTCCCCCCGGCATCTGGCGGGCAAGCGGCTGCTCGGCATGCTCAACCTGCACCTGCGCCGAAGGCGCATATTCGACCTGTCCGGCCGCGGGCAGATGGCCGAAACACTGGCGCGTGAGGGCACGCCAACCATCCTTGCCGGCGGCGATTTCTCGACAACCTCCATGGACGAGGAATTCCGGCAGGCGTGCGCTTTCCTGAAAACGCTGGAAAGCATGGACATAAAGGTGTATGCCATTCCGGGAAACCACGATGTCTACACATTCACGGCGGCGCGCCGCCGAAGTTTCGAACACTATCTGGGCGCATTCATGCCCGGCGGGAAGTTGCCCGCACGGGTGGTGCTGCCCGGCGGGACGCCGGTGGTGTTCGTGCCGGGAGTAAAGCCCAACGTGCTGTCTTCAAGGGGAAACCTCCTGCCGGAGGACATTGCGGAAGCGGTGCGGCTGGTGGCGGAATCACCGCCGGGACCGGTGCTCGTGGTGGGCCATTATCCGCTGCTCCACCGCACGGAGACCTACGCGCAGCGTTCCATGCACCGGCTGGGCCATGCGCAGCTGCTGCGTGCCGCGCTGGGCGAAACAGGCCGCACTGTGCTCTGCCTTGCCGGGCATGTGCATCGCTTCAGCGAAACCCGGGACCCCCTGTACCCCAACCTCACCCACGTGACCTCAAACGCGCTGTTCCACAAGCACCGCGGCGGCTACACCGTGGTGGAATGCACCGAAACGGGATTCCGGGTGCAGCCGAAACAGTAGGGCGGGTGGAGTCTTGCGCGGCAAGACGCAACCCACCGCCTTTTCTGCCCCGGCCATGTGCGGCGGGTTTCATTTCGCTTGCGCTCCATTTCACCCACCCTGCTTCTACTCCGGCAGGGCAACGTCGCCGAAATTGTCCATGGTGCGGTTTTCCCGCATGGCAAGCAGCATGTCCAGTGCCCGGTCAAAGGGCACCGTGACCTGTTCCTTGCTGCTGTAACGCCGCCACGTGACCGAGCGGTCATCGCGTTCCTTGGCGCCGACAACCCATATGTTCGGAACCTTGTTGGTCACGGCATTGCGTATTTTCTTGTTGAAGCTTTCCTCGCTCAAGTCAATGTCGGCGCGCAGGTACTTCGCGCGCATCCTGCCCACCAGTTCGCGCCCGTAGGACTCGAACTCGCTGTTGACCAGAATGATGCGCACCTGCGCCGGCGCCATCCACGTCGGGAACGCGCCGCCGTACAGCTCGATGAGGAACGAAATCATGCGCTCGTGCGTGCTCAGCGGGGCGCGGTGCAGGATGAAGGGCCGCTTGCGCTCGCCCTTGGCGTCCACGTAGGTCAGGTCGAAACGGTCCGCCATAATGAAGTCGAGCTGGCAGGTGGACACGGTTTCCTCGCGGCCCATCAGGTTCTTCACCTGGATGTCCACCTTGGGACCGTAGAACGCAGCCTCGCCTTTTTCCTCGGTGTAGTCAATGCCGATATGCTGAAGCACCTGGCGGACGACCGCCTCCGAATGCTCCCACTCGTCGTAACGGTCAACAAACTTGTCGCTGTTGGGATCGTGCAGCGACAGGCGCACACGGAAGTTGCCGAGACGGAGATGGTCGTAGTAACGGCGGTACATGCCGATAACGGCGCGGAACTCGTCTTCTACCTGCTCGGACGGGCAGTAGATGTGCGCATCGTTCATGCACATGGCGCGCACGCGCAGCAGGCCCGACAGCGAACCGTGTTTCTCGTAACGGAAATCGTTGCCGTATTCGGCCAGGCGCAGGGGCAGGTCGCGGTAGCTGCGCAGCCGCGCCGCGTACACCTTGTGATGGTGCGGGCAGTTCATCGGCCGCAGATAGTATTCGTCGTTCTCGTCCAGCTTCATGGGCGGAAACATGCTGTCGGCGTAGTAGGGCAGATGGCCTGAACGGTGGTACAACTGCGCGCGGGTGATCACCGGCGTGCTGACCCGCTGGTACCCCGTCTCAAACTCGACCTCCCGCGCCCACTGTTCCAGTTCGTCGCGCAGCACCGTGCCGTTGGGCATCCACAGCGGCAGGCCGACACCCACCTCGCTGTCCTGAATGAACAGGTCCAGTTCCTCGCCAAGCTTGCGGTGGTCGCGCTCCATGGCCAGCTTGCGCAGGGCAATGAATTCCTTGAGCGCGTCCTTCGACTCAAAGGCGAGTCCGTAGATGCGGGTAAGCATGGGCCGCGATTCGTCGCCGCGCCAGTAGCTGCCCGAAATGCGGTCCAACTTGAAGCAGCCCTTGGGCACCTCGCCAAAACGCTCAAGGTGCGGCCCCTCGCACATATCGGTAAAGGCGCCGCTCGTGTAGAAGGACAGGGTGCCGTCGGTGGCCTTGCCCGATTCCACCAGTTCGCGCGCATATTCGGCTTTGTAAACCTCGCCTCGCCCGTCAAACCAGGCCAGCGCCTCGTCCAGCGGCTTTATGGCACGCTCAAAGGGGGCGTTCTTTCGGGTGATCAGGTCCATCCGCTTCTCGATTTCCGGCAGGTCGGACTCGCCCAGCGGGTTGTCGCCAAAATCAAAGTCGTAATAGAACCCGTTTTCAACGGGCGGGCCGAAGGCCAGCTTCGCGGTCGGACGCAGTTCAAGCACCGCCTCGGCAAGCAAATGCGCCAGGGAATGGCGCAGTCGGTACAAATAGGAATCCCTGTCCTGAATTTCGTGCTGGCTCATGATGCTGACCTTTCACCAAAAAGAAAAAGCCGCCGAAGCGGCCGTACCAACAAAACTCCGGTGGCGTTCTATTGTGTCATGAAAAAGGCGGCGGGCGCAACACGCGCCCGCCGCCGGAAAGCCGGGAAAGAGCCCGTCAGGGAATGTTGATGGTCAGTGTCATGGGCTTTCCGTCGCGAACCACCTGCACGTTGAACTGCTTGGTGTCCTTGAACTGCGGCGCCAACGCCATAAGCTGCGACGGGTCCTGCAGCGCGACGCCGTTCACGCTGGAAATAACGTCGCCGTCTTTGAATCCAAGCTGCGGCGCGAAGGGAATTCCGCTGATATTGGGAACGGCCATGCCGATGGCGTTGCCGGAGGCATCCTTGGCAATGGAGGGCATGTGCTGGACGAGCAACTGGCTCGGGTCCACCCCTTCGGGCAGTTTCGCATCCGCCGGAATGCTGAAAGTGCCGATGTACTCCTCGTTGCCCTTGGCCGAAATCTTCTTCGGCTCGTCTTTCTTGGGTTCTTCTTTCTTCTTCTCCGCCACCGGTTCGGCCTCCTCGGCGGCTTTCACTTTATACGTGAACTTTTCCCCGCCGTGGCTGGCGCGGAAATCCCACGGCGCCAGCGGCGCCGGGTCGGCCCAGATACCCTTGCCGCCGGCGATGGCGAGCGCGTGCAGCTTCTTCAGGTCACGGTCATCCG
>CAZOMH010000216.1:0-7013 GCA_964580415.1 uncultured Nitrospirales bacterium | reverse complement strand
GTCGCCGCATTCCCCGGCGTCCTCATAGGAAAACAGTCCGTCAAAGACCCGCCCGTCGGCGAGGTTGGTCAGGCATCCAGTGCCGTCCGGTTTCAGGTCGAAAGCGATGAGGCCGTTGGCCGCGCTCAGCGGTCCGGTCATCAGGCTGCCGAACGTGCGCGTTGCCGCATCGCAGGGTTCCACCCGCAGCGTGGTATAGCCCGCCGGGGGCAGTTCCAGTTCCACCGCCACATGGTACAGGTCACCGAACCCAAAGGTGTGGCGGCCGTTTGCGTCGAGCCGCTGCTGTGTCTCCTGCCTGCGTTCCACGCGCACATGCTGGCAGGGGGCGTGTGTTCCGTCCGGCAGTGCCAGGTGGAACTTGTTGTACCGCTCGCCCGTGGCAAGCCCGTCGATATGCCACTTGCCCGATTTCTCCCCATGGTCGGACGGGAAGAACAGGGTCAGGTCAAACACGCCTTTCCGGGGGCGGGGGAGGGGATTATGCACCGCGATGCGCCGCCAGTCTTCCGGTCCGGCGGCTGCGCCCGCAATGCGCGCCATGGACCGGCGCGCGCAGCCGTCGGCGATCAGGTCGCACTGGTCAAAGCGGTACCGCATGTCCCGGTGAATCTGGTCCTGGCTGCATCCGCATATGGAGTCGTGGGGGTGGTTGCGCAGGAGATACTGCCACGCCTTGTCCAGGAAGCCCGGTGTCGGCGCGCCGACGGCCATCGCCTCATAGACCAGCATCGGCTCGGCCCATTTTTCCAGCAGCGTCTGACTGTGGTCATTGCGCTGCTTGATGTCATAGCGCGACGACAGGACATGCACAATGAGGTACTGGCCGACACGCATGTGGTCGCGGCAGGGCTCGCGCAGTTCGCCGCGGCGTTCCGGAAGCGCATCCACATGCTTTGCCAGTTCCCGGCCGTATTCCTCCAGTGAAGTCCAGCGGAACTCGATGTCCGGCCGCCGCTCCTTCAGTTTCTGGAAGATATTGGGCATCTCGTGGTCGGGCCGGGTGTGGTCGATGGCGTCGAGCATGAGCAGGAGCGGCGCGGCGGTGCGTGCCGACTCTTCCGCGAAATAGGTGTCGAAATGCTTCGCGTAACTGTCGTCCGTGTACCCGTCCGCGCGCAGATGGTCGCGCACGGCGAACTGGAACGGCGCGTAACTGCCCTTGTCGGTCAGCTTGTGGCAGGCCAGTTTGCCGCCGTCCGGTCCGACCCAGGCAAAGTGCATGGGATGGGTCTCATCCTGTGTGCCCCGCCAGCAGATGCCCGCGCTCAGCCCAAACCCGCGCATGATCATCGGCAATGCGGCAATATGGCCGAACTGATCCGGTGTGTACGCGAAATCAAGATGGGGAAACCCCATCTCCCGGCAGATGCGCATGCCCCGCATCAGATTGCGCACGAAAGATTCCCCCGAGATGAGCCACTCGTCCGGCAGGTTGTACCATGGTCCGGCCAGCAGCCGGCGCTCCTTGAGCAGCTTGATCAGCGCATCCCGCCGTTCCGGCCGAATCTCCAGATAATCCTCCAGCACCACCGTCTGTCCGTCCAGGTGGGAACAGACATAGTCCGGGTCCCCTTCCATCAGGTCGATCAACTCGTCAATCAGCTCCACCAGCCAGCGGCGGTACTCCTGGAACGGTTCATACCACTCGCGGTCCCAGTGCGTGCCGGCGCAATAAAAGGCCTTCATTGTGCATTCCTTTCCGTACAGAGGGGGTGTCGGTTTCCGCAGGCACGGATCATATAGTCAGCAGCCTGCGCGGGGCAATGCGGAAGGCGCCGTCATGGGCCCTCCGCCTTCCCGACGTTTGCACCGGCTTCAGCAAGTGGTCAAGAATGACGGCAACGGGCCATGAACTGCGGATTGTGTTTCCTTTGTGAAATGACCGGAAAGGGACTTCAAGATGTTTTACGCATGCCTGCTGGCCGGAATCATCACCGCGCAGACTCCTGCCGCGCAGGCTGTCCCGGCCGCGTCTCCGCATATACTGGTACTCGAAGAACGCGTGCTTGCCCCTGAAGACGGATTACTGCTCGGCAACGGTGATCTTTCCGTGAGTGTCTACGAGACGGCGGACCGCATCATTTTCCGTTTTGGAAAGGGCGATGTCTGGGACAGGCGGCTGGACCTGGGCGATGATCCCAAGCCCGCCAACATAGACGAGGTGGCCAGAGGGATCGGGGTGGAAGGCTGGAAATGTCCGCCTTACGGCGGAAGCAGGCCCGTGGCGACCAGGGGTACGCAGAATCCCGAACGCATGAACGAACTCTGCCAGGGCGCACCGCCAAGCTACAACAAACGTCCCTATCCATGCCCCAAGCCCGTGGGTGAATTGGCCCTGCAACTGCCGCCCGACCAAATGGGTCTCAAGATACGCCAGGAACTGCACATTGAAGAGGGTGTGCTGGATATCATCTGCGCGTGGACCTCCGGTCTCGCCATAAAGATAGAGGCTTTTGTCGCTCCCGCGCCAAATGTTCTTGTTGTGCGCTGGAGCGTGGACCACTGGACCGACGAAACACGGACCGGAAACGGCCTGCCACCCGTGTGGTGCGCGCTCTATCGCTGGGCCGACCCCGCCATCCGGGAGTTTGGCGTCCGGTTTTTCGGCGACTACCGCCATGGCGGGTTTCGTGACTGCGCCGATCCCAAAGCAACCCCGTTGCCGCCGCCGACTGTGCGCCTGGAGGATGATCTTCGTTTTATAGAACAGACCTTTCCGCCGGACCCGCTGTTTCCCGGCGGATTTTGCTGCGTGATGACCCCCCTGGCGCAGGGGGTCGCCGTGGAGCCGGTTGACATGAATCCGACGGGCGAAGCCCGTCTGCATCTGATGCCTTCCGCCCGGGCCATGGAAGGCTGCGTCGTGGTGGCCGTCACCACCGGCAGTGATCCCGGCGGGCCGGTGGAAGCGGCGCGGCATGTCCGGGCGCTTGCCGGCGGGGACTTGGATGCCGCCGCGAAGGGCTGGGCGGAAGACACGCGCAAGTCCGCCGCCGCATTCTGGTCCAAGTCGCGCGTGGCCATCGCCGATCCCCTGCTGGAGAATCTGTGGTACGAAACACTGCACGCGCGGCGCTGCACCAACCGCGCCGACACCGTGCCGCCCGGTCTTTTTCTGCCGAGCACGGTTCAGGACTACTCGCATTGGCACGGCGACTACCACACCAATTACAACCTGCAGGAGCCCTTCTGGGGAGACTACACCGCCAACCACACGGAGTTGGGCGACGCCTACTTCAAGGCCATGGAATTCTTCACGCCTGTCGGCAGGAAGATCGCCCGCGATTACTATAACGGCCGGGGCGTCTTTGTACAGCTCAGCGGTTATCCTGTTTTGGCGGAAGACGACCCGCTCGGCTGCATTCCCATGGGGCGCATGGCCTACATGACCGGCTGGGCCATGAACCAGTACTGGTGGCGCTACCTGTACACGCAGGACACAGAGTGGCTGCGCGCCACGGGCTATCCCTTCATTCGTGAATGCGCCCTGTTCTACACCGATTTCCTGAAGAAGGGCGGCGACGGACTCTACCACGCCTTTCCCTCCAACCAGGGGGAAGACGGGTTCACGGGCAACCCCAAAGACTACACCGACCGGGCCCAAATCATGCAGCACCTTCGCTATTGTCTGCGCGCGGCGGTGCGTGCCGGCGCGATTCTGGATACAGACGCGGACCTGCGCGCCCAGTGGCAGGACCGGCTGGACAACTGCGCCGGCGACGACGGCAACGCTCCGCTTCAGCCCGCCGGCATGGAGAAACAGTGCCAGGAGGCCAACCCGCCCGAGTTCGGTATGGGCCGTCCCTATCAGCCCGGGGCCGCAGTGCCCGACCGCGCGCCGTGGCCGCCGCCCGGCGACGGTTCCTGGACTTGGTATTGCGGACAGTATGGCTGGGGCGTTATGCAGCGCCTGCGCGGCGGAGAATTCTCGGCCGAACTCGACATGCCCGTGTTTCGCAGGCTGATGGAGCGCTGGCGTCATCCCAACGGGTTGGTTTGGGGTATGGCCGTCGGCAATTACGGCCATGCGGGCGCCTGGACGGAAACCCTGGGCATCACAGCACCGTTGCAGGAGATGATGCTGCAAAGCTGGGATGGTGTGCTGCGCATATTTCCCGCCTGGCCGAAGGAACTGGATGCCCGTTTCGAGAACTTCCGGGCCGAAGGGGCCTTTCTCGTCACTGCGTCCTGGGGCGGAGGCTGCGTGACCGCCCTGCGCATTCTTAGTGAAAAGGGCGGCGAATGCCGTTTTTATGCGCCGTGGGCTCCGGCGCTTCGCATTCAGGACGGCGGCGGAAACGCCGTGGGCGCCGCGCGCGACGGGCAGGTGGTGCGCTTTCAGACGCAGCCTCTTGGTGTGTATGAGGTTACAGCCGGCGCTTCATAAACGGAAACGCTTCAAATTGTGGTGCGCGGGCGGGTTTGGAATAGCGGCGCATCGGGTCGAAATCTCCCCGTTCCTGCGCGGAATTGCCCGGCCAAGTCCGGCGTTGTTTATCCAGACGGAGTGTTCTGCTATAATCCCGCCGTTTTCAAAGACAAACAAGCAGTGTTTCAAAATAGACAATCGATCAACGAAAGGGATAACCGTGGCCATAAAGTACTATTGTCCGAAGTGCCACAAGCGGTTCGTGGAATGGGGAGCAAAAAAGTCGGCTTTCAAGTGCCCCAACGCAGACTGCGGCCAGGAAGAATTGAAGCTTATGGATTCGGCCGTGCTCATTGAGGCGGTGGAAAAACCCAAGCTCAAGCGGGTCAAGCGCAAGAAGACCCCGCCTGTGCCGATTGGCGAGGATTTTGACGTGGATGAAGGCATGGTGGTCATGCCTCTTGAGGATGAGGACTTCGAGGACGTCGAGTCGGAAGAAGAAGAGGTGGAAATCGAAGAGGTGGAAGAGGTTGAGGAAGTGATCGACGGCACGGATGAATTTGCCGTGGTCGAGGACATTGTCGGCGTTGAGGACGTGGACGTGGAAGATGCCATCGGCGAGGACATTGAGGAGTTCGACGGCGAAGAGATGCCGATGGAAGAGGAAATCATCTGACCGCCTGAACCGGAAGAGAGCCTGAAAAGAAACCGCCGCACGGCGTCCCGGTCTATTGGGAACTCCGTGCGGCTTCTTTTTCCTGAAAGGCGGCAGCGGCCCGCGCCGCGCGCCTACTTGGCCGGCGCTGTGTTCTTCGGGGCGAGTCCGGGCGGCAAAGAACCCGTCGCCTTGAGGTTTTCCGCCTCGACGGACGCCACCAGAATTTTGTCAAACTGCAGGGAGAACCGCAATGCCGGGACCGCGTTGCGGAATTCCTCGCGCAGCAACGTTGACAACGTGGCTGTCGCCGGCACGGAAAGCGTCATTTTACGCTGCGCCTCGGGGACCTTTTGCGCCTCCGGGTCCACGGCCAGCGTCACCTGTGCGCGGTCGGCGAGATCCTTCAGAATGGCCAGCGCATCCTGATCCTTGAATTCCAGCGGGGTGCCCGGCAGCGGCGCCGTCAGCTTCTTGTTGAATTCGGCCGAGATTTCTTCAGCCACCATCACATCACCGCCGCCCGCCTTTTCAGGACCCGCGGCGGTCACCTCCGGTGCGTTTGCCGGGTTCTCATATTCAATCTTGGTTACCATTTTTCGCGGAATCTTCATCACCGGTTGTCCCGGCGCGTACTCCACTTCGATCATGCTGGGCGTGATGCGCAGAACCTTGACACCGCGCAGTTGCTTTCCGCTCTTGAGCGACACGGTGTCGCCCTCTATTTTGAACGTTGCCGCAGTGTCCTTGCCGGTTGCCGCCGGGGCGGCGCCATCGCTTTTTTCGGCGTCCTTTTCGGCATCCTTTGCGTCCGGTGCGGCATCCTTCTTCAGGCCCCCCTTGAGCACGCGCGCCTTGGGCGCCGTGTCGCTGTCCGCAGCAACGGGGGCTGCTTTGGCTCCAGTGTCCCCGGGGGGTGAGGCTGCGCCCGAACCCTGTGCGATGCCGCCGCCGCACACAAGTAACCCGGTCATTCCGCAGATAAGACAGTGTTTGACGCTCATCAATGGTCTCCCTCGCTTGTCGTTTGCACTGACAGCATTCTAGAACCCCGCCCCGGGCATTTCAAATTTATGGGCGGCGGTCATGTCCGCGCCGTGGAACACCGCGATATCTTTCGGCCTTTGGCGCGGTCCGCGCACGCCGGGGTGACACGGAAGAAACCGCAGATTTTGACTTGTTGCAAAGCGCCGAATAAACTCTTGACGCCGGGGAGACGAATGCTTAGAATAGGAACGGGTAAGCGAAGAGTTCGACAGGTCACGGCGGCCAGTTACGATAAGACCGGGTGGCGTGACAACAATTGAATGGTGTGACGAGAAATACGGTGTCCGCCCGTACCGGTCGGCCGGTGATCCCCATGGGTAAAGACTGCCGACGGAGGGGATGTGTTGTCAACAAAACCCTTCGGTCATTTCGGACGTCGTTTTCTGTCAAATGGAGTGGTTTCCAACCATATGTTGATAAGGACGGGAAGTGAAAACGGTTGGACCACCAAATAAAGTGTTGACAGATTCTCATATTTATGATACTCTCTCTTTCGATATGGAAGATGTCAGCCTCCGACCCAAAGGTTGGGATGGTTGGGAACAGTCAGGCGTTAACGTGTTGCGCGGGGATTGCGCAAAGAATTTCTGCGCGATGATTCTAAACCTGATGGAGCAAGAAATCGTTGGGTTTCACAAGGCCTAAGAAAGCGATTGGTCTGGATATCGGCACGCATTCCGTAAAGGCCGTGCTGATGTCGCGTTACGGGGGACGGTTGCGTGTCGAAAGCGCCAACCATTTCCACCTTGACCGCAGCCTGGTAAACAGCGACCCTGTTGGCGCGCAGGCGCTGGCCGCACGGGAGGCCATGCGTGCCCTGCCTGTGGAGCTGAGCCTCGTGGTGGCCGCATTGGCGGGACAAACCGTGGTGGTGCGTTACCCCCGGCTGACAAACGTTCCCAAGGATCAACTCGAAAATGCCGTGTCGCGCGAAGCCGC
>CAZOMH010000215.1:0-7013 GCA_964580415.1 uncultured Nitrospirales bacterium | reverse complement strand
GGGCCTGACCGGCATCGAGCGCGGCACCGTTACCGAACTGCGCGTGGTTCAGATCTTCCCCAAGTCAACGCCCGTCGGCGGCACGCCGCCGATTGGTCTCGCCCAGGAGGAAAACGCACGGGCCGTGCTGGGTGAAACGCCCGTGGAGGCCGACGGTTCGGTGCATGTCACCGTTCCCGCGCGAAAACCCGTCCTGTTCCAACTGCTCGACAAGGACGGCATGGCCGTCCAGGTCATGCGCTCCGTGACCTACCTCCAGCCCGGCGAGAAAGTGTCCTGCGTCGGCTGCCATGAAAGCCGCATGAACACCCCCGTCAAGGGCGCCCCCCTCGCCGCACAGCACGCGGCGCTGCAACTCGCACCCAGGGATTTCGAGAACGAGCCCTTCTCCTATGTTCGTGTCGTGCAACCGATCCTGGACGAACACTGTGTCCGCTGTCACAGCGGCGCCGAGCCCAAGGGCAAGAAGGACCTGACCGGGGAGCCGCTCAACGCGTACACCAAGTCCTACTGGGCGCTCTGCGGCGACAAGGATTTCATGGGAACCAACACCAACCCCGAAACGGCGGCGGCCGCGCTGGTGCCGCGTTTCGGCATGCGCAACCAGGTGCAGATGACGCCGCCCGGCGGCCTCTACGGCGCTCGGGGCAGCAGGCTTATCGCCATGCTTCGCAAGGGCCACAACAACGTCGAACTGAGTCCGGAGGAACTGCGCCGCATGGCCCAGTGGATCGACTGCAACGCCATTTTCTACGGTCTCAACCTGCCCGAGGACCAGGTCCGGCTGCTGCAGGGGGAAAGCCTGCCGATGCCAGCGTTGCAATAGCGCTGGTGCTTCGGGCTTTCAGCGTGTAAACCCGGGGTGGCTGCGATGCCGGTATCCCCTGCCGGGGCTGTTTCGATGCGTTTCGTGCCGGATTCCGAAAACAGCCCCGGGAACACGTCGGGGGTCAGGAAGGGTGCAATTGCATGTAATTCCAGCGGAGGGAAATCGGTGACCCAGGGGGCAGAGTGGACAGTGTCTCGGAACGATTCTTATTGGCGGAGGGCGGGGAACGGTGGAATCCGAAACAAGAGTCTTTTCGACACGCGGTCATTGTGCTATTATTGCCGCACACACAGGCGGCCGGTGCGGTACTGTGGACGGGTCGCAGCGATTGAAGGACGGGGATTCCCCACCAACAGAGGATACGCAATAATGGGACACGGAAAGTGGATGCTGGCGGGTTTGACGGTGTGCATGCTGGTCTTGTCCGGATGCGACGACACGGGGGACGGCAGCGCGTTGGGCGGAACGTGGAAGGGGCCTCTTCCTTTCTTTTATGAGGGAACGCACGTGGCGTTTTCCATCGCCTCGTCACAGTCGGCGGAATTCACCTTTGACCAGGGTTTCCTGACCATGACCTACAAGCCGGGCTTTCTGCTTGTGAACTGGCTGTTCAAAGTGGTGGTCAATGGCACCTACACGGTGGACGACAGCGGTAATATCAACAAAATGACCATGTCCCTGGACCGGGCCAGCCTCAAGTTCATGAATTTCTCGTTTTCCCTCAAGGAACTGGGGCTGAAATCCGACTGTATTTACGAAGTCAAGGGCCTTACCACACTCTACATCTTGCCGGATTATGACAAACTCTCCGACGATGCGCGGGCTTCCATCGAGGCGACGGCACCGGGCATTCCATGGGAGAGTATTGGCGAAAACTACCACGTCATGAAGCTCACGCGGGTCGGTTAAGGGTGTCGTCGGACCGCTGTTAACGGCGGTCCGATACTGCCAAGAGAATGCCGCCACGGTGGAACTGACAGCCGAAGGCCGGGCAGCACATGAAGGTGTGCGCTGCGGAAAGAAATGGCTGCCTGAACGCAACGTGAACGAACCTTCGTCCATGGACGAGTATGTGTTGGCGGCAGTTCCCATCGGGGACGCCACGCACGTTGCGGCATGACGGGTACGCGTGCGCAAAACAACAGGGGCAGACAAGTCTCCGCTTCGCTCCGCTTGCATCAGTCCCTGTTGTTTGCCCGCGGTCCGGGTTTTAGATAAGCTCGTTGGCGGGCGCAAGATTCACGCGCGTGGAGACGGCGTGCAGGGCAATGTTGTGAATCATTGCATCCACCGTTGTGCAGCAGTCCGGCATTATGGTCACCTTATATTTCTCGGCGGTCTTGGATATCGCAGTATGAGTGACGCAATTCTGGGTCATCATGCCGCACACGAGCAGTTCGGTGACGCCCCGTTGTGAGAGCACCTCCTCCAGGTTAGTGTTGAAGAAGCTGTCGGCAAAATGCTTGACAACGATGGGGGCATCGGGCGCGGCGGCAAGAATGCGCGGGTGAATCTTTGCGCCGTCCGTGTCCTGGTTGAAGAAGGGTGCGACACCCCTCCCGGGGTCGGCAATATGCTGAACGAGGACGACGGCAATGCCCTTGGCCTGCGCCGAGTGGATTGCCTGCTCGATGTTGGCCAGTGTGGCTTCCATATTCCACAGCGGGAACTTGCCGCCGGGGAAATAGTCGTTCTGTAGGTCGATCACCAGCAGTGCCTTGCTCATGGGGTCTCCTTGGTCTTTATTTGGCGGCGTCATTTGGCGCCTTGTTTTGGGAGTGATACCGCGCCCGGTTGGCTTGAATTACTTTACCATAGGATGCGGTGTGACGCGGGTACAAGAGACACGCGGGCACGGGCACAGCCACCGACTTCAGGGTTGCGCGCTGGCTTGCGTGGTCGGGGCGTTGGCTGAAATCGGTGGCAGTCCCCCTGCGGCGTTGTTCGCGGGCGTGCAAGCCAAAACGGTGTCACTGCTGCGCTTTGCCACCGCGGTCCATATGGGGCGCGCACTCAGATGCGGATGAAGACTTTCTTGCGGTAGAGAAATCCCGCGAGGAGCACCACGAAGCCGAGCCGGATGACGGTTTCGCACAAGGAGCCCATTCCGCCGGCCGGGGCGTAGACGCCCTCGCCGATGAGGCGGGCGGCGAGCTTTTCGAACTTGACCATGTTGCAGATCATGTATATGGCGAGCGCGTTGCTGCCGATCCACAGGAAGGGCGGGGTCCATGCGCGGATTTTCCAGACGTCGATGATCTGGTAGAAGACGCCGAGAATGAGGCAACTGTATCCACCGGCAAGGATCACGAAGGACGAGGTCCATATTTTCTTGATGACGGGGAACTGAAGTCCCCAGGCGTATCCGGCGCAGACGCCGAGAATGCCGACGCCCATGAGGTAAAAGCCCTTCCGGTTGGCGGGGACTTTGGGATTCTTCATGAAAAGTCCGGCGAAAACGCCCAGGAGGCAACTGCCGATGGCGGGCAGGGTGCTGAGCAGTCCCTCGGCGTCCCAGTGTCCGTCCGTCTTGCTCAGGGGCAGAAAACGGCTATCGAGGTAATTGGGCCAGGCCATGCCTTTCTCAAACGACGTGGTCCCGAGTCCGGGGACGGGCACAAAGGAGAGCCATGCCCAGTAGCCGAGGAGGAGTGCGGCGCAGACCACGGCCAGTTGTTTGGGCTTGAGATGGCAGAAGAGCAGGGCTGTGCCGAGGTAGCACAGCGCCAGCCGCTGCAGGACGCCCATGATGCGGGTGCCGTCGAGGCCGTGCGTGAAACCGCCGTTGTAGAAGATGCCCAGTATGAACATCAGCGCGAAGCGCCGGAAGATGCGGCGGTAGGCGCCGGCCATGCCTTCGCGTTCGACGATTTTGCCCATGGAGAACACGACCGCCATGCCCATGAGGAAGACGAAGAGGGGGAAGATGAAGTCCTCGAAGACGAATCCCTCCCATTCCCGGTGCTCCAACTGGTTCACCAGGAAGGCGATGACTGGATTGGAGCCGAACTCCTCCAGCGCCCACACAATGGCCGCGCCGCCGACAATCCAGAACATGTCGAAGCCCCGCAGAATGTCCACCGAGATCACGCGGTCGTCCGAGGGATTGTCTGTACGGCGATCTATAACGGCATCGGCGCCCATGGGCTCCTCCTTTGGTGTTGGTCCGTTCCAGTGTCATGGGACGAAAGGGAGCCGGGAGTCTATTCCGATGGGAACATTCGAGTCAATGCCTGCTGGTTGGATTACGGCTTGGCGCTCTTCATTTCCCCTGAGTCGCATTGGCTTTCGGGGGTGTTTTCTCCGGTTTGGCGAAGGCCCCCGTCTGTAGGAAGTGGATGCACTGCGCGGCGGTGTCTTTGCTGTTCATCATGAATGTATGGGTGTGATGCAGGAGAATCCAATCCTTCATGCCGTCCAGCTTGGTGCTTTCCACGGTGATAATGCCGTCGTTGGGTTCGTTGAATGTAAACTTCTGACCGCGGTCTCCGGCGATGACCCCGAATGCAACGTCGGGCACGGGCAGTGTCCTGTAAAACTCTTCGGAGGAGAGTTTTTGGCCGCTGTCGCCGGTAAGCCATTTATAGACATCGACATCCTTGAGTTCAGCGGCCAGACAGGCGGGCCTGTTGGGCGGGGCAAGCATGACCATCCGGCCAAGGCCGGGCTTCATCTCGTGCTTGACTGCGTTTCGGATGATGACATTGCCGAAAGAGTGACCGACGAGATGGTGACGGTCTGTCTTTACCTTCTCGCGCAGAAACAGGTCAAGGTCGCGGGTGATGGCGTCCGGCGTTTCGAGCGGCGGGGCGCAGGGGAAATTGAGCACGGTATATCCGGCCTTTTCCAGCCGGCTCTTCAGGACCAGCATGGATAAACGGGAGCGTCCCATGCCGTGGAGAAGGACAACGGTCTCCTTGGGAGCCGGAAGAATTTCCCCGGTTGTTGCCGTTGCCATTCCTGCAAGGAGTCCGACAATCAATGTTGCGCGAATCATTCCGCGGGCCATCCCGTCTTTCGGTTCTTCAAGCCACCCCAAGAATACCACGTGCTGAGGGAGTTCATACAGGCGTTTCGGATACTTGTGTCGGGCGAGGAGTCCCACCATAGTTCACCACCGTGCGATACATTAACCTCCAGTTGAATCCATAAGGCCTCTCCGATACACTCTATTCCACATGGCATGGCGCCCCACGGCATGTTTTAAGTGCTTCGTTAGCAATGGTTTGCATCATTAAGGCGCGGCCTTTGGCCCGTTTATAATGGAATGCGCGAACCGGCTTGCGAGGTGATTGTTCGCCGACTCGTGGCTTGAGCACCTCAACCCCAACGCTCCAGCCAGTATGGGCACCCCGTCAACTGGGGAGAATGAGGTACAATGGGAAAGGCTGATGTGAGCCCGGATTTCGACTGGGACCCCAAGAAAGCCCAGAGCAATTTTCGGAAACATCGGATCCATTTTGCAGAGGCTGCAACAATATTTGAAGACCCCCAGTTTGTCACGGTGGTGGATGCAGAACACTCGCAAGACGAAGAAAGATACATAACCATCGGATTGTCTTCGAAGGGCCGCCTTCTCCTGGCGGCGCACACCGATGAGGGGGGACTCCATACGGATTATAAGCGCGCGAAAGGCCACGAAGAATGAAGAAAGGTTCTACCAAGAAGCAGGATGATTACGATCTGCGGGAGGACTACGATCTCTCGAAGATGACAGTTCTGCCGAAGGGGCGTTTTGATCCCAAGCGCAGAACGGGAAAGAACGTGGTCGTGCTTGATAGGGATGTCGCAGAGGCGTTCCATGGGGATAAAGCCGTCAATGACGCACTGCGGCTGCTTCTTGAGGCAAGCAAGATTGCTCACGGAACGGCCAAGTAGACTCGGCACACAAACGGTTGTGGTGCGTTAACCGAGTATTGCCGTATTAGAGAGATGGCGTGCGGTCTGGTCATGGCGTGGTGGTCCAACATCCCCCGGCCCTTCTCCCGCCTGGGCGGGACTTCGAAGGGGGACCCAAGACATACCCCCCCCGGCCCTTCGGGCCACGCCCCTCCAGGGGGGACCCAAGACCTCGCTGTGCTTTGCGTTACGCGTGTTGTAAAGGCTTGGTACAAGGTCCGGTTTGATGTGATTGCCCTGCACGGAGGGCCATGGCGGTGACGGGCGCTGCTGCAGGTCTTTGTCCGTCACGGCGCCTTCGGAGGAGGAGGAGACCAGTTTGGCGTATTTGGCGAGGACGCCGCGGGTGTGGCGGGGTTCGGGCGGGGTCCACTGGTTGCGGCGTCTTGCGGTTTCCCGCGCCGAAATGTCCAGGGTGAGCGTTTGCTTGTCCGCGTCGACGCGGATGGTGTCGCCGTCTTTCACGAGCGCGAGCAGTCCGCCTTCCTGCGCTCCGGGCGTGATGTGGCCGACGACGAATCCATGGCTGCCGCCGGAGAAGTATCCGTCGGTGATGAGCGCCACGTCGTTGCCCAGGCCGCGTCCCATAACGGCGGACGTGGGTGAAAGCATCTCGCGCATGCCGGGGCCGCCTTCGGCAAGGTTGCCGCGCAGGATGATGAGGTGGCCGCTCTTCTTCTTTGGATCGGACGGCGGGCGAACGACGTCCTGACCCTTGGGATAGGGCTTTACGCCGCGCAGGTTTTGTGTGATCGTTTTGCCGGTGACGGTCATGCAGTCGCCGTGGAGCAACCCCGCCTTGAGCAGTTCTTTCACGAGCGGGGTAACCCCGCCGATCTTGACCAGCTCGTTCATCACGTATTTTCCGCCCGGCTTCAGGTCGGCCAGCACGGGGGTGCGTTTGCCGATCCTGGTGAAGTCGTCGAGCGTGAGCCGCACCTTTGCGGCGTGTGCCATGGCCAGCAGATGGAGGACGGAATTGGTCGAGCCGCCGAGTGCCATCACGACGGCGATGGCGTTCTCAAAGGCTTTTCGGGTCATGATGTCGCGGGGACGCAAGTTCATGGCGATAAGTTTCATGACGGCGGCGCCTGCGCGGCGGCAGTCGTCCGCTTTCTCCGGGGAGACGGCGGCCTGTGCGGAGCTGTTGGGCAGGCTCATGCCGAGCACCTCGATGGCCGAGGCCATCGTGTTGGCCGTGTACATGCCGCCGCAGGCGGCCGGTCCGGGAATGGCGCAGGACTCAATGGGCTTCAGTTCGCGGCTGTTGATGTCGCCGCGCGCA
>CAZOMH010000214.1:0-7029 GCA_964580415.1 uncultured Nitrospirales bacterium | reverse complement strand
CCGAAGGCGAGGGGGAAGGCGAAGGCGAAGCGCCGCTGCCGGCGTTGGATGAAGTCACGCTGCTTTCGCCGCGCGGCAACGTTATAGCCACGCGAACCATGAAGACCGTGTCCATCTTCTTTGCCGCCGATGTGACGCTGACCGAGGATGCGCCCGCGGGGACCGTTCCGGAGGTCTCCTTTGTGCTGGACGGCAAGGAACATCCGGCGGTATTGCACGATGGGATTTGGCAGACCACGGCAGACTTGACCATGGGCACTTCGCACAAGGTAACCGCAAAGGCGGTGGTGGAAACAGCCGCCGGAGACAAAGCAACCACGGAAGGCGAATCCGTCGCAACCGAGGTAAAATTGTCCGATCCGCTGTCCTTTGCGGTTCGGTTTGCCGATGATCTTGACGCCAATGGCTATCCCGACGACCCGTTCAAAGCGCTTCCGGGCATTGGCGATGAATGGCACGGCATCCAGGAAACCAGTTCATGCGCGCGGCTCGTGTTCGCGGCTTCGGTGCGGGCCTCCGCCGAAAATATCACGGTATACATGTCCAACCCCGCCAATTTGTCCCAGTTGTGGACCGTCATGGTGCCGGCGGGGCTGGTCCTTTCCAACGAGCGCGCCGTGCTTATGCTCGCCAAGGCCTGCGACGAGTCCAGTCTGTACGCGCCCGAGACTGCGCCGTCTGCCGATGAGCGCCCGGGGGTTCTTGTGCCCGGTGCGGGTTTTTTCGAGGTCCACCTGATCGTTTCCACCGACAGCGGCAAGACGTTTGACGAAATTGGTCCCGAGCGCCTTGGTCTTCAGCCGCTGGTGATGCAATGGGAAGGCATTCGTCCCTCCGCGGGAAACACCACCGCGCTTTGGGGGCGCGATGCCCTTGTTGAAGGCGACGGCACGTCGGGATTGAGCGTGATTGCGGGTGATACCCCGTGGTCGCGCGACGGCATCCTGCTGCTTGAGACGCCGGAGACGGCCGGACGCATGCTGGCCAATATTGCGCGCGGCGGCGCGCTGGCACCGTTCCAAACGCCGCAGCCGCCCCGGCTGGTGGTCACGCCGGGCGGTTCCGCGGGACGTTTCGGCTTCGGCATTGTGCGCACAACCCAGGCGGTGACCCAGGACTTTACCCTTACCAATACCGGGAGCCAACCGCTCAGCGGCGTTATGACACTTGACGATCCGTCCGGGGTGTTTACGATCAAGCAGCCCCCGGAGTACACGCTTGAACCGGGACGTTCCACGGTGATAAGCATGCAGTTTATTCCGCCCGTCGCGGGGGACTATATCGCGACGGCCACCTTTACCGGCGGCGATACGGGGCCGCAGACCCTGACAATCACCGGCAGCGGCAGCGCAAAACCGCCCAAGACCGTGACCGCTTTCGGTTGTTACGGTGCGGGGAGCGCGCCCGGTTGGGGCGCGGCCGACGCGCTGGCCCTGGTCGCGGCGCTGGTGCTGCTCGCGTTTGGCGCGAGCCGTGTCCGCGTATAGGCCGCGTTTGGACAGGAACAGTTCATGAACCATGAAGCTGTCTTTATTCTGCTGCTGGCCGGCGTTTACATTGGCATCATGCTCGCTTGGAAGCGGTTCCGCATGCACCAGCTCAAGCGCTGGTGGACCGCAGGGCAGGAAGCGCTTGTCAGCGGCGATGCGGCGGCAGCCGTGTCGGCCTTCAGAAAGTGTGTGCGAATCTGGCCCGCCACGCCCAATTTTCACGAGGCGCTTGGCACGGCGCTGAGTCATGCCGGCAAACTGGACGAAGCAGAAAAGGAGCTGCGGTTGACGGTTGCCCTGGAGCCCTCGCGGGCCCAGTCCCATCTGGATATGGCCCTTTTCTACGCTTTTGCGGCTCCCGGACGGGACCGCGAGGCGCTGGATGCGTTTGCGCGGGTGCGCGAACTGGACCCCGCTTTGGCGGAAGAGGCGCTGAAAAAGGAGCAGATTGCGGCCCGGCTGGATGAAGCGGACCGGCGCTGCGGTGCCGCCGCGCCGGACGCGGCAGGTTGACAGCCCCTCGGCCGGTGCGATAGGCTGGAATACCGGGCGCCAGAGGTTAGTGCCCGGGGGTAAAACCCCCGTCGGCGGAATGCCGGACGGGAGGGAGCGAGACACAATGAAACGTATGGTGACATGGGCGGCTTTGGCCGCGTGCCTGGCGGTTATGGCCGGTTGCAACACACTTTCCGGACAACCGGAGATACGCAAAGCGGAAATCACCCCGCCTGAACTCAAACCGGGTGACAGCGCGGTGATCACCGTTGATCTCAAAGACCGCAACAAGGTTGTGCGCCGCGTGGAGGGTGTTGTCGTCGAGGACCCGCGCATTACTTTCCGGCTCAACGATTCGGGCGTCGAACCCGACACCAAGGCAGGCGATGGCGTGTGGAGTATGGCTGTTGATGTTCCGTTCCAGGCGCCGCCCGGCCAGTACATTCTCGAGATCACCGCGCTGGGTTCCGACGGAAAGCCCGTATCCGTGCGTGATCCCAAAGGCATCGTGAACCCGCTGCAGGCCGCCGTGCCCATCCGGATTGTAAAGACGCAGTGACATGATCCGCCTGTTCGCCCTGGTGCTTGCTGCCGGCGTGGCCTGTGCGGCGCCGGTGCGGCCCAATATTCTGCTCATTACCGCCGACACGTTGCGCGCCGATCACCTGGGTTGCTACGGGGCGCCGTCCGGGGCATCTCCCGCACTGGATCGCTTCGCGGCTTCCGGGCTTGTGTTCGACGACACCCTGTGCAATGTCCCCCTCACCGGCCCTTCCTTTGCGGCTATGATGACCTCTCTGCCGCCCCGTCAGACGGGTGCCGTCAGGAACGGACTGCCCGTCGCACCGGGCATTCCCACCGTGGCTGAACTGATGCGATCCGCCGGCCGGTATACGTTCTGTGTGCAAAGCACGTGGACGCTCAAGGCCAGGCTGTGCGGACTCGACCGCGGCTTTGAGGTGTATGACCAGGATTTCCACCACCGGCGCTGGGGGGTGATGAGTCCGGAACGGCCCGCCAACAAGGTCACCGATACCGCCCTGCGGCTGTTGCGCGACCGTCCCGCGGACAAGCCTTTCTTTGGGTGGGTCCACTATATTGACCCCCACGCGCCCTATCATCTCCACCGCGGCTTCGACCCGTGGGGGAAACCGCTGGAGGCGCTTACACCGCGCGATCAGGTGCGCGCGCGCTATGCTTCCGAAGTCGCCTTCATGGACCATGAACTGGGCCGTTTGCTCGATGCCCTGCCCACGGGCACGGTGGTTGTCTTTACCGCCGATCACGGCGAGAGCCTGTTTGAGCACAACTACCTTGGGCACGGCAGGCGCATCTATCAGGACAACCTGCGGGTGCCGCTCATCGTGCGGGCACCCGGTATTGCCCCCGGACGTTCCGCCGCGCCCGCGCAGGGTTTGGATATCGCGCCGACTCTCCTGGGACTTGCCGGGGTGGCCGCCGCCCCTGGAATGTGCGGGTACGATCTGCTTCGTCAGCCGCCGCCGGGCAACCGTGTCCGGTTCATTGAAACCTACGGTGGTGCAGTGCCCGGCGTGCCCGGACTGCGGCAGATACTGGCGGGTGCCGGGCCAAGTCATCAGGGGGTTGTTGCGGGGGGCTGGAAACTCATACTTTCGGGAAACGGCCACAAGGAACTCTATTGTTTGGCAGATGACCCGAAAGAGGAACATTCCTGTGACGGGGCGGACCCGCACCGGACGGCGGCGCTTGCGGCTTCCGTCGCGTCTTGGACGCGGAACCTGCATCCGGTTGCCCGGCCCCCCGAAACCACGCTTGACCAGGAAGATATTGCCGCTCTGCGCAGCTTGGGCTACGGCAAATAACGTTCCTGCCATCACCCGAAGCAGTATGCGCAGTATTCTTGTTTTGGCGACAATCCGTTGGAAGTTTTCTCTTGACATTATGAAGGGGTCTCGTCTATAACAGATACGATGCATAAGCGTGTGGACCGAGCGGAATTACTGTCTCTATCTGCTTGATGGCGGCGGGGATGGCTGGTTTTGGCCGGGGAGCATGCGGAGCGTCCAACCGAACGCGCCCCATGGCGCAGTTTCGGCCAGGCGCGAAGACGAAATTGACAAGAGATATCCTGTGCCGAGCGGCGGCATATCCAGCATGGATATGCCGCGGGTAAAGGGTATTTAACGAGCAGCAGGTTTCCGGCATTCCGGAACCGCGCCAACGGTTCCGGCAAAGGAGAATGCGTATGCGCGCGCAGCAGGTTCTGGCGGGCGGTGGACAGGGAAGAATTCGGTGGGCGATCACATGTGTCGTGCTGACACTGTTGACGGTGGTGCCCGCAATGGCACAGCCGCAGGCGGTGCCCGAAGACTTGAACAAAGTCTTTCATGCGCTTGAGGCCCCCGGCGCGATGGAAAAACCCGTGCTGCTTACAGACAGCGGGGGATTCATCCATTTCCTGGGCGCGCCGCCCAACGGGCGCTTTATCGCCCGGCAACCCGCCGACAAATCGACCGGCCCCGTGGGTGTCGCCCGCAACTTCACCGGCGATTACGCGGGTGCCTTCGGTATTCTCAGTTCGAAGACGGACTTTTGCGAGCGCACCATACGCCGCGATGTCAACGCTTTCGTGCATATGGCCCAGACCTACAACGGCCTGTCCGTGCTGGGTGCGGAAATCGTGGTGCAGGTCAATGATGACGGCAGCGTGCGCAACATCATGAACGGCCTGGCCAAGGACACCACGCTGCTGGATTCGGGAAAGGTCACGCTTGACCCGACGCTTGCGGCGGACTTGGCCCCCGCGGTCGCCGTGCGGCTGGAGGCCGCCATGCAGGGCCGGACGGAACGCGAATTCACCGCGGCGGGCGCCGAACTCATGCTGTATACGCCCGAAGTCTTCGGCCGCCCCGGAGACCCGCAGCTTGTCTGGCGCGTGGAAGTGCGGCCGGTTGATGCGGCCATGCCTGAAATGGCCGTTTTCGTGGATGCCCACAGCGGCACACTGGCTTTCCACTATCCATTGCGGCCCGACTCAAAGTCCCGCAACATTTACGATGCGAATTACATCACAGATTTGACGGACGCCGAACTGGTCCGCAAAGAAGGCGACGCGGCGACTGATGATGTGCAGGTGGACGAGATTTACGACTACCTTGGCGACACCTACGACTGGTACAACAGCAGCTTCTCGCGGGACAGTTGGGACGCGAAAGGCGCGGTAATGACCGGTTACGCCCATTACCCCTTTGCCAATGCCGCCTGGTCGTCGGGCCTGAAGGCGATGCTCTTCGGCGATCTGTTCGTGGCGGACGATGTCACCGGCCATGAAATGACCCACGCCGTCACCGATACGGATGTGGGCTTTGTCTACGAGGGATTCTCCGGCGCCCTCTGCGAAGCCTATTCGGACTGGGGCGGCGAGTTTATCGATCTGACCAACGGCAGGGGCAACGACACTGCGGCGGTGCGCTGGGTGCTCGGTGAAGACCTTTCGTCCAGTCTTTCAGGATTAGTGGACTCCAACGGCAATCCGGTGCTCGGAATCCGGAATATGAAAGACCCCACCATTTTCGGCGAGCCGGACCGTCTGCACAGCCCCTACCTGGCCAACCCGTATTCGCTGGACGACTACGGCGGCGTGCATACCAACTGCGGCGTCATCAACAAGCTGACCTATTTGCTTACCGACGGCGACACGTTCAACGGCCAGACGGTGACCGGCATGGGGATTCCGACAGTCGCCCAGTTGTATTACAACGCATTGCCGCTGCTGACCCCCACATCGGACTTCTTCGATTTCTACGCGGCCCTGGGCGGGTCCAGCATTAATCTGGGTTACACCTTTGACCAGCGCATGAACATTGCCTCGGGCACCCGCGGCGTCGAGATTGAGCCGCCGGAGGTGGCGCTGCTCGGCCTGCGCGATTTCCGCGCCGTGCCGGTGAAGGACAAGGACAGCAAGCCCGGCATCGCGCTGACATGGGACAATGCGCCGGCGGGAAGCTACACGCAGCTTGTGCTCATCCGCAACATTGGCAGCTTCGCCATGCAGCCAAGCGACGGCACGCTGCTGACGGTTGGCGCAACCGACGACAACTATCTTGACATGAACGTGAGCCCCGGCGTGGAATACTTCTACACGCTTATCGCCGACCTGACTGCCGGCTTCCCCGAGGTGGTCTACGCGCGCGCCGTTGCCGGCGTGCCGGCGCCCAATCTGCTTTCCCAGGCGTTTGGCAAGGATGCGTCGCTGGGAACGCTCGGACCCATAGACCTTGCGTTTTCGCAGCTCACCTTTTCACCGATTGGCGCCCCCACGGGGGCGATAGCCGGCGATGCCATCGGCACGTCCTATGAAAGCTACGAGGGGACTTTCGAGAAGAACGTGTATTCCCTTCCCGTCGCGCGCAATGACGTGGACGGCGGGGCGGTAATTCTGAACTTCACCGACGACGGCACCATCCAGTACGAGATGATCAAAAACAGCTTCCCCTTCTTTGGCAAGCGGTATACCCAACTGCACATTGCCGCAAACGGCTACATCTCGTTCCAAGACCTGACATTGGACTCGGACCTTGCCGCCGTGCTCAATTTCCCGTCGCTCGCGGCGCACTTTGCCGTGCCGCGCATTTCGTTCCTCTTCACTGATTTCGCGCCCAACATGGGCGGTGAAGCGTGGGCCCGCGAACTTCCGGACCGCCTGGTGATCACCTTCGTGAACATGCCCTCGTGGCCGTCCACCCTGCCCACGAACAACTTGGGCCGCAGCACGGTCGAGGTCGAGTTGTTCTACAGCGGCAAGATACGGTTTACCTATCAGGGCCTTGGCGTCACCAATGCCGACGTGGGTCTTTCGGACGGGCTTGGCGCGCCGCGCGAGCCGTCCCTCGAGTTCTCGAACCTGGCCCAGGCGTATGTGCTGCCGGACCTTTCCGCGCTGCCCACCGTTCCGCAGAAGCTGAGCATTGAACCTGTCGCGCCCATTGAGGTGGATGCCGGCGCCCTGGTCACCGTCGATGTGACGGCGAACCATCCGCAGGGGTTCACGGGCGTGAACCCC
>CAZOMH010000213.1:3706-7056 GCA_964580415.1 uncultured Nitrospirales bacterium | reverse complement strand
CAAACATGGGCTGGTGCATGCAAATGGGCGGGCACAACGCCCTGCGCAAAGTGCTCGATTCGCCCGATATCGACTTCCTTTCCGCGCCGCCCAGCTACGGCATTCGGCGTCTGGGCATGCCCGTCGGCTGGATGTGGCCGTTTCGTTCGATCCAGACCGCCGGCAAGCTCGTCTGGGTTGACGACGACACCCGGACGTTCCTGTCCGGCGAATGTGATTACACCCCCGCCGTCAATCTTGAGCAGACACAGGCCATGCTGCGGCGCAACTTCGGCACCGCCCTGTGCCGTCTTTGTCCCCAGGGGTTCCTGCAGATCAATTCCGGACGCGAATTGGATGACCCCGCCATTGCCGGCGACATGAAGGTTCTCCGCCGTTGCGGGGAATATGCCGCCGCAAACAACGTCGGGCGCACGGCCGAAATCGCCGTGGTGGTCGATGCGGACAGCATGAAATATCTCGCGTTCGACGGCGCGTACCCGCCCTCCGGGGAGGTTGACCGCAACATTGCGTGGAACGGCAACGTCGCGCTCGCTCCCCGGAGAGTCAGCACGATCATGGGAGACCTCGTCGGTTACCAGCGTGACCGCATAGGCCGCATAGGCGCGCCCGCCGACTGGATTCTCTTCAGCGATCTGCCCAAGCGCGAAATGAACTACAAATTCTACATCATGCTGGATTGTTTCCAGTACAGCGAAGAGGAACTGCAGGCCGTCCGCGACAAGCTCTACGCAAGTTCCGCAACCATCCTGTGGTGTTACGCGCCGGGCTTCATTCACGACGGGACGGCAGACGTCCGCCACATGGAAGCGCTCACCGGAATCGCGCTGCGGACGGTGGACGGCGCCGCGCCGCCACGCACAAATCTTGTGGATTTCACCATGCCTCTTTCCGACCACTCCGGGACGGACGCCTCTTTCGGGGTCAACTACCCGCTGGCGCCGTTGTTCCATGTTGTGGACGGCGACGCAAAGACGATTGGTCTATATCAGGCAAACGGGCTCGTTTCCTTTGCCTCCAAGCGGATTGACCGCGCACAGGTTCTCTTTTGCGGGTCGAACAAGATCAGTGCGGGCCTGTTCCGAAACCTGGCGGAAGCGGCCGGCGTCCGTCTTTGCACCGGCTCGCCCGATCCCTTTGAGGCAAACGACGGCTTCGTCATGATCCATGCCGCACGCGCAGGTGACAAGACGCTGCGCCTCGGGCACCCCGCGGACTTCGTGGACCCCTTCACGGGCACAACCTCCGTCAGCAGCGACGGAAATCTCACCGTTTCAATGCCCGAAGACAGCACCCGGCTCTTTTTCACCGGCAACGCGGAACGTTTTCTGCATTTCACCCCATGACAAGAAGACCCGGCGAAAAGCATGCAGAGAAACAACGGCCGCAACACACACGTCCCCGCCCCTCAAATTGACCTGTGCCGTGTGTCCCCGGTCTCCCCCCTCACAACCGCCCGCCAAAGGGGGCTTCCTCCGGCAATGCCAGCGCAAACCATACGATGAAGATGAACAACGACCAAATGGTAAGGTTTTCCCACAGGGGAAAAGAATAGCGCGTGTTCAGCGCGGCGCCAAAATGACCCGGAACCGGCTGCCCGGCGGCAATGGCGGCGGCTTTCAGCTTCCCATAGACCGATTCCCACTGAAGCAAATAATGCACGCCCGTGCCGAACACGCTTCCCAAAATGACATACGGCGGAATAATCCACTTGTAGTCGAAATCCCCGTTGCCGGTTACCAGAACATCGTAGACAAGCATCCCCCCAAACCACAGGGCGCTCAGCAGGTACCCGCCTGCGCCCGCAAGGGCGACGTACTTGTGAACCTCCCGAATCTCGTGATTGCCGAAGGTCACGCCGCCCGCATCCGGAAAAATACCCACCAGGGAAATACCGATCCCCCCGAGCATCATGAACAATGCGCCCATGCCCGCCGCACCGGCCGAGATTACCGCAAGCCTCCGGAAATTGTAAAACACCACCGGGATCATCACGACGCCCCAAGATGTCATCGCCACGGAGAACAGCCACCACCATTGCGGATTGTTGCTTTGGTCGTAACTCCCCAGCGCGCTGTATGTGTGCGACATGATGGAGAACTTGTGCTCCGGGAACAACCGCCAGCACGCAAAAATCAAACACCAGTAAATGCCGCCAACCACCGCCAGATAGCGCTGCAGAACAGGCCTGTCAAAATCGCCCTTTGCCAAACACAGAAATGCATCCATCGGAATCACCACTCCATCAATGTCCAAAAACAGCCAAAGTCGCAATTGCCCCGGCGGATGCCTTAATTGTCTCCATCACCGCCCGCCAACGCAAGCTGTCGAACAGACACGCCCGTTCCTTCGGCATTGAACCCGCGAACATTTCAGAATCTTCCCCGGACAGCCCTTTCCCACTTGCGAAAAGACCATCAGCGAAGAGAACGAATCTGCCCCAAAGTCAGGCAAGAGTCCATGGCTTGGCATTCACTTCACTTCTTTCAGGAATTGCTGGAACTCGGGGTTGGCGTCCAGAAGTTGGGCGGCGGCCCCGCGCAGTCTGTCGATCTGCTCCCGTTTCAGCCTGAAGGATGTGGGGAGCGTGGAGAGATAGGTGCGGTCGGCCTCCTCCGGCATCTGCTCAAAGGCAAGCTCGATGAAGCGAAAGTCGATGTTGTTGTTCTCCAGTTCGGGGAAATGCTGCGCAACGGCGTCCTTGCCGTACAGTTCCGTGATCTTGTCACGCAACTGCTGTTTCTCCGTGGTTTGCCGCACGCCGCTCCGCATAAGGGCAAGCTCGGCATCGGTGAAGTTGCCCATCGGCGCCGAACTTGCCATGCCGAGCAATTTCATTAGGCCAATTCCCTTTCCCTTGACATCCCAGCCCGGCTTCTTGATTGCGGGCTTGGCGTTGACGGTAATCACCACGACCTTCTTGGTTGCCTCGCTCTTGAGTGGCGCGTTCACGTCGTCGCCCGGAAACACGCCGCCCACAATTTGAATAATCGGCAGGAGACCGAGGTTGTCGGAAACGCCGCCGTCACAAAGGTGGACATACCGCCGGTGTGATTTTATGTAGCTGTCCGCCTCCAAAGCGTATCTGTACCGTATGGTGCCCGCCTTCCTCTGCTCCAGTTCCTCCGTGACCCATGTCGGCGGGACATAATCGTCCTTCTTGGGGTAATTGTTGAGGGTCATTGGAGCAAGAAGCCCGGGAACGGAGGCCGATGCTGACACCGCATTGCCAACAGGGTAGGAGGACAGGTCGGAATACATCAGGTCGAATTGACGCTGGGTGAAATCAAAACGGCTTCCCAACTCGGCATCGGTGGCGTTGACCACGATAAATGGACGCCGGTTCCGGT
>CAZOMH010000213.1:0-3696 GCA_964580415.1 uncultured Nitrospirales bacterium | reverse complement strand
CTTCTTCTCGAAAATGTCCCGGCTGAAGTCATCACCGAGCATGTCGGAGCGGCCGTAGAGCGGCGAGGCCAGCTTCGGCCAGTTCGTTGGCGACAGCACCTCCTTGACAATATTGCCCTGGATGTCCTTGTATAGGACCTTGTCGGGGAAATCCTCGAATATTCGGTCCCCGAACAGGCCATAGTAGGCGCAGGGAAGGCTCCCGCCGGATACGGAGGAGATAATGTCCACCTCGTCCAGCAACCGGCGCTTCTTCCCTTCCCAGACAATCTCGGTGTCGCGCAGTTTCTCCAACACTCCGTAGCAGAACGCCGCGGCGCGGGTGCCGCCGCCGGAGAAGGTCAGAATCACCAGCAGGCTGTCCGAGTTGTTCTCTCCGGGCGGTATGTTCGCATAGCGATACCCCGAATTCGACACAAAACGGTCTATCGGCTTGTTTTGAACGGGAATCGTGTTGCAGCCCGTCAGGACCAGCGCCACCAGCAGGGCGGCGCACAGGAAGACATTTCTTGGCAACTTCATACTTCTTCTCCTCGTTGGTTCACAGGCCGCCATATGTCGCACCCACGGACGCCTCAGCCGTGCGCAGCGGATGAAACTCGCCCAGCCGTCTGGGCTGCAAATCGATCTGCATCCTCATCTGCACGGCGTCCATGCTGCCCTCGCAGGTGTCGCGCCCAATTCTGCCGTGGACATAATTGAGCGCCATCCGCATATTCTCATTAAGATACCAGTTTAGTCCCAGCGTGGCGTTCGTTTCGCGTCCGCCCCTGACATAACCCTCGTTAAGGTCAAGGTGGGACAACCGGGCCGCGACTTCCCAGGCACCCACCCCCCGGAAGGTGCGGAAGCTGAATGGGTGCTCCGGAGCCGGCGCGCCGAATACGCCGCGCTGTGCGTCATAGGGACGCGGCTCTCCGGTAAGCACATAACTGGCCTGGCCGTAGATGCCAAAGAACAACGCATCGCCTTCGAAAAGCATGTCGAAGGGAATGCTCCACAAAACGCTGTTTGAGGGACGCTGCCAACCGCTGTGGCCCTGGAGCCAGTCCGTCAACCACGGGTAGCGGCTGGCCACCTCATCGGCGATATCGTTCAACGTAACCTGATCCGTGCGCATACCCCCGGAAGTCCACGTCCATATGCACTCCCCCTGCAGCAGCAGCGGTCCCCGCACATAGGCCGATTCGAGATTCAGCAGCGTCAGCGTCTTCGCTGAGAAATCGCCCGTGTCCAGATAGCGCGGCGCCGTATTCACCTCCGGCCGGGCCTCGTATCGAAGGGTGTCTTTCATGAACCGCCGTCCGAGCGAAATGCCCACGTGCAACTGTTCCCGGCACCCGTCCCGGCGAAAAACGACCCCGGTCAAGCGCCCGACAAACGAGAATGACCGGCTCTCACTCAGTTTTTCGAAGTCGTCCGCGTCCCAGAACGCTCCAAAGCCCCATGTGAGACGCTTCTCCCACACGGCATTGCCCATCGCGATTCCAATGCCCCGGGCCGTGGTGAGCGTGTCGGCGAGGGAACGCTCCATGAACACCGCATGCCGCAGGCTTGTCGAGTTCTCCAGGCCAAAGGGCCCCTTGAAGTACCCGAGCCGAATGCTTCCCAAATACGGGATGCCGTCCCGCTGCAGATAGTTGTCCTGCAGTTCCGGTCTGCCACCGTTGACGTCAAACTGCAGGCGAAACTGTGTTTCTTTGTACAGGACACCGTGAATGTCTATCTGGCTGTCCCTCACATGAAAGCCCGATCCGGAAGACGGCGCGACGGGGTCAAGACCGCCACTCTGGCCTGCGCCGGTCCAGTCGCACATGATATAGGCGCCCATGCGCAGCTGAAGATGGTCGTCTATGGTCCGCCAGACCAGCCCCTCGGACCAGGAAGGGCTGAATGTGGAATGTGGAACCTGTTCCACCGAGGCTGGCGGTGCCGTCATGTCGGGAGACGGTGCTTCCTCAGCGTTCCCGCAAACGCCTGCGAGGCTGGCCGTGATGAAAAGCAACACAACCATATGTGCCGGCAACCGGCTTCTCATATCTCCTTTACCCTTGACTGTGGCGGGGGAAAATTATAGAACGTCTATTTCGTCTTTTCCTGATCGTAGAGCGTCCAAAACTGTTCAGGCGGCATCCGGCCTTCCAGCGTCGTGCCCAATTCGGTGATGGTGTGCATCGCGCGTATGACCTCGATACCCTTGGTTACGGTCGCAGGGGTGAAAACAAGCCGCGTGAGCTTGAGTTCTTTCAGCGGCGTCAGGTCCGTCACGGGCGTCTGCGCGACATGCAGCCGCAGCAGGCTTGCCATGCCCGAAAGCGCGCCCAAGTTCGAGACCCGGGTCCCTTCGAGCGTAAGGCTGACGAGCGGACTTTTCGCAAGCGGAGAGATGTCCGCGACGGGCAGTCCGTTCAGCCAGAGCGACTGCAACGGCGCCCCGCGCAACGGCTCAAGGTTTTCAATCCGCGTGCCTATCAGGATCATCTCCACCAGCGGCATGCCCGAAAGCGGCGTCAGGTCCCGCACTGCGGTGTCATTCAGATAGAGTTTTTCCATCTTCATCCCCTTGAGCGCTGCCAGGTCCGACACACCGGTTCCTTCCAGGCAAAGCACCTTCAGGGGCATTCCAGAAAGTGGCGTCAGGTCGGACACCGGCAACCCGCGCAGGTCCAGCGCGTTGAACGGGATGCCCTTCAGCGGGGAAATATCCCGGACCGACGTCTCGGAACTCAAGTCGCCCACAAGGCCCATGTCCGGGTCCTGGAAGAACTCGCCCTTGCCGCCATACCCGGGGTTTGCCGCAAGCAGACGCGCATGCAGCAGTTCGGGTTTCTGCAGCAGTTCCGACGCCGTCAGGCTGTCCGCCTGGCCTTGGGCGGGGCCGGAAAGGAGAAAGCACGCCACCCCGCACACCAGAAACAGGGCAACGCGCACCCCAATGTGGGCTTTTGGATGATTCCGCACAATCGTTGTTCGTTCCACGGTCTTTTCCCGTCCCTCATGTGTGGCGGCTGCGCGGGCCGCCCCGGTGGGAGCGGCCCGCGCGCCATCGCATGATTACCTCAATCTCTCGATTTCATTGAGCCTCCAGGTCTTGTCAAACCAGGGCTCCAGGGGGCCGTAGAGCCGGAAGAGCATGTTCCAGCCCTTGCCGGAAATGGTCTGAATCCAATTGTTTTCCATACCCGCAGGCGGCGTCGGGCCAAAGTACACGTCCACCGAACCGTCCTTGTTCACCGCCAGCCCCTTGTCCAGACTGCTTACCTGGGGAAAGTTCTGGTCGGTCTGGAGCATGGACCGGGTCTGGTTGTCATACACGATAGCCGACCAGAAATCCTTCACGGGCATTTTGGATTCCACATGCAGCCGGTAATTCTTTCCGCCGTCCAACCCGTCGCCCTTGGAGTCCACGATCCCCACGGCATACTGGGAACCCTGGCCGACCATTTTCGTTTCCATGGCCGGGGTTACGCCGGTTGCATAGAAATAGAAGAACGCTGCGGCATCCAGGTGGCTCACACCCGGTTGTGACTCGAACTTGTAGCCGCCCAACCACTGGCGCCAGGTACTGTTGGGATAATAGAAGGCTTCCGAAATTCGACTCTGGTAGGTGATTGTGCGCGCCGTGGCATCCCCTACCGCCGCCGCTTCGTGCAATATCTTCTTCATACGGTCATCGGGCGAAAAAGGTCTGCCCTT
>CAZOMH010000212.1:0-7127 GCA_964580415.1 uncultured Nitrospirales bacterium | reverse complement strand
TTGGGCATCCACTCCTTGTCGGGCGTGAAACCTTCCGGTTCGCTGTAGGCGTCATGGTCGGCAAAGGACAATGGCACGGCGGGGCCGGGACCGAATCCGCGCATTGCCGTTTCTTCACGCAGCACACCCCGCGCCACCAGCAGTTCCTCAAACAGTTCCCCGGGAATAAAGGCGCGCCACTGGCGCAGCATGAACTCCAACTGTCCGTCCAGTGAGTCCGGGCTGTTCTTGGCGGGGGCGCGCAGCGTTTCCAGCAACGTGGCGCCCGTCTCGGCCATGGCCGGCTGTGCGGCAAACCACAGCTCCAGCGCGCCCATGTAGGGGTCGAACGGCGCCGCCGCGCGCAGCGGTGCCGGATCATGCAGCTCACGGTAGGGCGCAAGCGCCGGATTCTCGGCGGAGACCTGCAGCAACAGGGTTTCCATTACCGCCGTATACAGGTGCGGCGCATCCTCGCCCGGACCCGCCAGCCAGCGTTTTGGGGCAATCTCCCCGTGCCGTACAGGCTCCGGGGCAAATTGGGCGGTAAACTCGGGCAGTGTGACGTCCACGGCGGCATCGCCGCCCAGGCGGCGCGCATGTTCAAGTCCGCCGTCTATGATGCCCGGGTGGGCGATGACGCAATAGCGGAACGCGATGTACCGCAGAACGCGGGTCAGGAGGCCCATCGTCAGAATTTCGCCCGCCCGCGCAGGCCTGGTGCCCGGTTTGGACAGATCACGCGCCATATTCAGGCGCACGGCGATGGTCCGGGCCATGCGCACGCGCGGTGCGGCGGCCTCATGGGACGTTGTCCGGTCTATGTTTTCCAAATCGAGCCGACGCCATGCGTCGGTCGATACCAGGAAACCATGGGGAGCTATAGGGCTGTCAATGAGCTTTTTTTCCATGAAACCTTCCCGCGCAACGGTTTTCCGGGCGCTTTGGTAACATTTAGCATACCCCATTGGCGTTGAAAGATGCGAGAGACAGGCTTTTTTCGTGTCACCGCGGCGCTGTTGGAAAGTCCGTCATATGCGCCCCGCAGGAGGGTGGAAAGCAATTGTTCCCCGCCGCGGCTGCGTGCGGCGGTGCGGTTTGCCGGTCAAAGGGTTCGGCATGTGCGGCGTGGGCGGGGGAGGGGAGTTCCTTCTTCGCCGGCGGTCCGTCAATGCAGGTCCGTTTTGTCAGAAGGTCCAGGTCAGTTTCGCATAGCCGCTCCGGTCCACCTGGGTCGGGACCGTGTTCAGGTACTCGGGCGCGAACTCGAAGTGACTGGACTGGACCAGGTTCTGGCCGACCAGGGAGAATTGCAGGGATTTTGACACGCGCCAGTCAAGGCCCGCGTCCATGGTGAAATAGCCGGGCACATCCAGTGCGTCAAGGCGGTCACAGTAACGAAGCGTCCAGTTGAGCGCCACACTCCGGCTCAAATCAAACGAATTCAGCATGTAAAGCTGTTTCTCGGGCGTGTTGCCGGCCTCCACAGACGAGATGGGATCAAAAGTCTTTGCATTTATGTCCAGGCCGATTTCAAAAACAGACAACGCGGCGCGCATGCGCCACCACGGCGCCGGTTCTGCGTCCACGGCCAACTCAAAACCGTAAGTGCCGGCGTCCGCGTTGTTCTGCCCTTGGAACGGGATGTACAGACGCGGGGGCAGCATGCGCATTCCGACACCGCGCAGATTCAGCTCGATCGAGCGCAGGTTCCGGTATAGGTTGTAGTAGGCGGTCGCGTCAAAGGCCAGCTTCGGTGTCGCCTGGATGCGGTAGCCCAGTTCGAAGGCGGTAAGTTCCTCGGAATCGTAATTCTCATTTCCGATCATCGCCCCCTCCAGGAACGGACCGGTAAAGGCGCGGATATTGCCGTAGCGCTCGATCAGGGACGGGGTGCGCACGGCACGCGAAACGGCCGCCCAGACGGTGTTCTTCTCATTGGGTGTCCAGGACAAACTGGCGCCGGGCTGCACTTCGAAACCTGTGAAGTCGTTATGCTCGAATTTCGAACCTACGGACAGACGCAGACGGTCCTCCACCAGGGTAATCTCGTCCGTCAGGAAGCCGCTGTACAAATTTAGCTGGTTGTGCCGGGGATCCAGGCTGATAAACCGGGTGTTGTCGACGGAATCCTCTATGTGGCGGAATCCAAGTCCCCATACGATGTTGTTGCGTTCACCGACCTTGAACTGGTGCTGAAAATCCACGTCATAGGTGTCCCATGTCTCGTTCACATCCGTCGCCAGGGACTGGACACGGTCATAGTAGGTCTGCAACTGCATCGTCGAGTCTTCGGCGAACTGGTGCGACCAGCGCCCCATCAGGTGGCCGCCCGAGAAACTCTGGTGGTACGGAATGTTGCGGACATAGGGCGGCAGCAGGTACTGAAGCGGGCTGACCGAGGAAGTGTCGGCGCCGAACAGGCTTCCGCCCAGCGTGAGCGAGTTGTCTTTGTCCGGTTGCGAGTCCACACGAAAAGAGCCTTCGCCCATGTTCCAGTCGTCACTGGACTCCTTTCCCGACGCAAGCGTTCCGGCGTCACGGTCGAAGTACTTGCCGGAAACCCGGAAGAAAGTGTCCTGCCCAAGCTTGCCGCCATAGCGCGAGGAAACGAAGTCATTCTCAAGGGTGCCCACTCCGGCGGACACGAGCCCCCCCTGTGTGTCCCGGGCTTTTTTCGTGATGATATTGATGACACCGTTGACTGCGTTGGCCCCCCATTGGGTCCCGCCCGGGCCTCGAATCACTTCAATCCGGTCGATGTCTTCGAGCACCATGTCTTCGATTTGCCAGAAGACCCCCGCGAACAACGGTCCGTAGACACAGCGTCCGTCCACAATAACCAGGAGTTTGTTGGCGTACGCGCCGTTGAATCCGCGCGAGGTTACGGCCCATGAGTTCGAGCTGATTTGCGCAACATCGATGCCGGGAACCATGCGCAGCGCGTCCGCCATCTTGGTGACACCGGCGCGTCGGATATCGTCTTGCGTGATGACAAAAATAGCGGCCGCCGCATCCGTCCGCTTTTCTTCTTTCTTGGACACGGAGGTAACCTGCACGTTCATCAGGTCTTGTATGCTCAGTTCGGTGAGCGAAGGTCCGGAATGGTCTGCGTCCTGGGGAGGACCGTCCGTTTCCTCAGCGGCCGCCAAGCCGCTGAAGCTAAAAAGAACGGTTGCCAATAACGTTCGCGCAACCCACCTCTCGGAAATCCTAAAGATCACCATGATCGCTCCCTTGAACGATATTCCGAGTCCATCGCGATGCAGTATTCTACTTCCTTTCCGGCTAATAATGCCAATTTCTCGAATGGACTCCGCAGAAGGTCAAAGCATGGCGCGAATTGCGGCTGCCGGACCGTCGGCAGGCCGGGGAAACGGGGGCGGTTTCGAAAGCGCGGCGTTTGAAGGACCCGTGAAGAATCCGGCACAATCCCGCAAGGTGTTATGTGATCTCTTTGGAAAGACCGGACGTGTCATGGAAGGTGCGAATATGAACTCCATCAACGGAATCCCGAAAAGGGCGGTTGCCGGTGTCTTCCTTATGGGCCTCTTTTTGGCGTCGGCGGCATGGACGCAGGAGCCCCGTCATGCGTACCTGTGCAGTGACATTGGCGCGGAACGGGTCTTCAAGGTTTCCGCTGCGGGCGAGATAGTCTGGGAGTACCCGGCCAGGCAGTGCGCCGACGCATGGCTGTTGCCAAACGGCAACGTGCTGATGAGTTTCACGGACAGCGCGGGTGAAGGCAGGGAGGCAAACCGCGGCGCGCGGGAAGTCACGCCGGACAAGAAGGTTGTCTGGGAGTACAAGACCGCCAGCGAGGTGTGGAGTTGCCAGCGCCTGGCCGACGGCAACACGCTGGTTGCCGAATGCACCGCCAAACGGCTGATTGAAGTCGATGCCGCAGGCGCAATCGCCAGGGTGATTCCCGTCAAGTCCAATACCGACGGCCACGGCGTCATGCGTCTGGCGCGCAAACTCGGCAACGGCCATTATCTGGTGGGGCATCTGGATGACAGGGCCGTCCGCGAATATGACACCGACGGAACGGTCCTGCGGGAAATTAAGGTTCCCGACGTCGCCTTTTCCGCCGTGCGTTTGGGCAATGGCAACACGCTGATAGGCTACCGCGGCGGGGTCATCGAAGTCGATGCGCAGGACAAGACGGTCTGGCACCTGACGCAGCAGGACCTGCCCGATCTCAAGCTCTATTGGATTTGCGGCCTGCAACGGCTGGACAACGGCAACACGGTGGTCAACAACTGGTTCATGCATCAGCGCCGCACCGACAGCCCGCCCTTCTTCGAAGTCACCCCGGACAAGAAAGTGGTCTGGCGCGCGCCGCTTCACGAAAGGATGGGTGATCCCACGGCCATACAAATCATGGAGGCGGACGACTTGAACCTCCCCAAAGGCGGGCAGATTGTCGCCATCGGCGATTCCATCACCGCCCAGGGCGGCTATCTCCGGGACATGGACGCGGTGTTCGCAGGGCAGTATCCGGACCTGAAGGTCCCCGCCGTAATCAATGCGGGGATTGGCGGCCAAAAAGCGGAGGATTTGATTGCCCGGTTCGACAAAGACGTGGTCCAGAAGAAGCCGGTGCTGGTGACCATCGACATCGGGATCAACGACGTTTGGCACCGGGTCAAAGAGCCGCACAGCGATGAGGTGCTGAAAAACTACAGGGCGAACGTGGCCAAGATGGTCGGGGCCGCACAGGCCGCGGGAATCCGCGTTCTCCTGTGCACCCCAACGCTCATAGAGGAAGACGCCAATTCGGAAGGCAACAGGCGGCTGGTCATGTACTGCGACGCTGTCAGGCAGATTGCCGCAGAGAAGAACTGCCTGCTGGCAGACCTGCACGGGATTTTCCTCCAGGCGCTCGCCCGAAAACCCGCCGATGCGCAGGGAAACACGATTACCGGCGACGGCGTGCATATGAACCCCACCGGCGACTGGCTTATGGCCCGGGGCATACTCAAAGCGCTGGGTGTGCCGCAGGAGAAGGTTCAGGAACTAATCGCGGAGAACAAAGAGGCGGGCATGCTTTACCTTTCGGAGAGCGGGAACGCCTCCGCGGCGGCCCTCAGATAACCGTGTGACAGGAGAGAAACAACCATGAGTACCCGTCTTGCCGGCGTCGTGTTCGCCCTGTGCGTTGCGTTTCATGCGCAGGCGGTTTTCGGCGAAGAGATTCCCCCGCCGCTTCAGGATATGCACCGCATTGTCTTCCTCGGCGACAGCATCACACAGGCGGGCGATTACGTGGCCGATTTTGACTGCTGGCTGGTGTCGCGGGGCATCAACATCGAGGTGCTGAACCTCGGCCTTGCGAGCGAGACGGCGTCCGATTTGACCGAAGCCGAAAACGCGGGCCACAAGCAGTCATTTGGTTTTGGGCGGCCCTTTCTCAGCGAACGGCTGGACCGCGTGCTGGCGGCGGCCAAACCGGACCTGCTCATCGCGTGTTACGGCATGAACGACGGCGGGAGTCTTCCCGCAGACGAAACGGGAACGGCGCGTTTTTCCGCGGCGATGACACACCTGCGGGATGCGGCGCTGAAAGCGGGTGTCAGGCGCGTGGTGCTTTGCACACCGCCAACGCATGACGCGAAAGGGAGCACGGCGCCGACGGCGCAGGATGAAAACCTTGCGCGCTACAGCGAATGGCTGCTGTCAAAGAAGGCCGGGGGCTGGGACGTGGTGGATATCCACGGACCGATGCGCAAAGTCCTTGATGAGGGCCGCGCGAAAGACCCCGGTTTTGCCCTGGCGGGCGACGGGGTGCATCCCGGACGCGAGGGGCACTGGCTGATGGCGGCCGCCATTCTGACGCAGTTCTTCGCCGTCAATCTTGAAGGCGCGTCCTCGTCCGAGCAACTGTTCAAGACAAACGGAAAGGAAATCCGCGATCTGGTCCGACAGCGGATGACCGTGCTGTTTGACGCATGGATGACCAAGATCGGCCATACCCGCCCCGGTGTGCCGGGCGGTCCGGACGCGGGACCCGGCCCAACCGTCCCCGAGGCTGCCGCGAAGGCCGCCGAAATATCAAAGCAGATTGCGGAGATGCGGCAGCCCGGCTAAACGCAGAACCCGATTCAGGAAAGGCCCCCCGAATGTTCAACGGCGTGACACACGGCAAATCCACAACCCGCCACCCCGTTCTATTCACAGTTCTCGCGCTATCACTATGCGCCTGGACCGGTCCGGCACCCGCCGCCGAACCCCAGACGGACGCCCCCAGGCCCGGGCAGGTATTCGTGACCCAAAGCTGGGACGATGTGCCGCTCAATGACGCGCGGCTTGTTCCACTCCTGAAGAAGTACAAGGCAAAGGCCACCTTCTTTATCGATCCCCGCAATGTTGCGGATGAACGGCAGCCTGCCGACGGCAAGAACCGCAAGACCGCATTTCCAACATGGGGCTGGTTTGGCTACGGAAAACTCTCCATACCGGACATCAGGGAACTGTATGCAGACAGCACCCTGTTCGAAGTGGGCAGCCACTCGATGACCCATCCGCCGCTGGATGACATGCCGGTGGACCTGATGAAGAGTGAACTGGCGGAATCCAAACGCATTCTGGAACTCTGGTTTGGCCGGCCCGTCAAGGGCTTTGCCTATCCGGGCGGCGGCGGAGCCACGGAAACGGTGATGAAAGAGATCAAGGCCGCCGGGTACACCTACGCGCGTCTAATTGAAAACGATCCCAAAGTTTATCCCCCCCAGAACCCCTATCAATTGAAGGTCAGCCGAACATGGAACGCGTCCGATTTCTGGGAGGAATTCGAGCGGGTCAAGAAGGAGGGCGGCGTGTTCTACTTCTGGGGGCATAGTTTTGAAATCAAAGAGGACAAGGATTGGGCTTCATTTGAGGACAAGCTGGCCCGGCTCTCCGCCGATCCCGCCGTGCGCTGGGTGACGAATATCGAGATGTTCGAGGGGGCACGGTAGGCGCATTGTCCAGTAGGATGTGACAGGGTGGCAATCGCCGGAAGCCTTGCCCCCGCAAGAACTCATGCGCTCCCGGCAGGGCCAAGTGCATCACGTGCAACGATTGAGCCGAAAGCGTTATAACACGCCCGCAAGCTTCCCGGCCAGCACGCCCGGGGTGACCACACGGATGTCGGGCGCGAGCCGGGC
>CAZOMH010000211.1:0-7150 GCA_964580415.1 uncultured Nitrospirales bacterium | reverse complement strand
AGGCGGCGGTCTTCCTTGGGATTGAGCGTAAGCGACTTGAGCGTGGATTTCAAAGAAAGGCTCCGGTTGAATTGTCTGGGTTTAACTCGGCAAACGGTTATTCTACCTGTTACCGGCCACCCCGCGCCATGATGGACAAAAATCAAAAGCTGAAGGCGGAAGAATGCCCCAGTTGGTGAAAGCGGTTGTCATTTGGCGTATCTATTTGCGGGGAAAGGAGTTCCGTTATAAATCACAACAGGCGTTTATGAGAAGGGGGATGGGATGGTCGGTCCAGGGCGGCATGGTCATGCGGACGCGGGCCGCAACCCATTGCGCATATTTGGGTGCCGAGGTCAAATAGACGGGGAGCATGACATTGCGCCAACGGTTGTGCAAGTGCTACTATTGCACGGTTTTACCAATTCACAGGGGCAGTGTCCCGGCATGTGCCGGGATAGGGCTCGGGTGTCCGGTCCTGTGTGACCGGGCATGGCCCTGTTTGCCCCAAGGCTTAACCCGATTGGAGAGAGTTATGGCTATCGTCACCATGCGCCAGTTGCTGGAGTCCGGCATTCATTTCGGGCACCAGACCCGCCGCTGGCATCCCAAGATGTCCCGGTACATTTTCGGACAGCGGAACGGCATCTACATCATCAACCTGCAGCACACGCTGCGCCAGCTATACAAGGCGTACGGCCTGGTGCGCGACACGGTCGCCGAGGGCGGCCATGTGCTGATGGTCGGCACCAAGCGCCAGGCGCAGGAACCGGTGCAGCGCGAGGCGGAACGCTGCGGCATGTACTATGTCAACAGCCGCTGGCTCGGCGGCACGCTGACCAACTTCCGCACGGTCAAGCAGAGTATCGCACGCCTGACCAAACTGCAGGAAATGGAAAACGATCCCGAGATCGACAAGAAGCACACCAAGAAAGAGCTCGTTCTCCTGCGCAAGGACCGCGAGAAGCTGGGCAAGAACCTGCTGGGCATCCAGAAGATGCCGGGGCTGCCGCGCGTGGTCTTTGTGATTGATGCCAAGCGCGAGGCGATTGCGGTGCTTGAGGCGCAGCGCCTGCACATCCCGTGCATCGGCGTGGTCGACACGAACTGCGACCCGGACGTGGTGGATCTGCCGATCCCCGGCAACGACGACGCCATCCGCGCCGTGAATCTCTACTGCCAGATCATTGCCGACGCGGTGATGGAAGGCAAACTGCGCGCCGAGAAGGTGCAGGCCGAGCGTGAAGAGGACATGATGGCCGCCGGCGAGGGTTCCGACGAGGACCCGAAGGCGATCACGGGCGACGACGCATACGACCGCGTGTACGAAGCCGCGCCGGAAGCGGCTCCCGCGGCGGACGATGCGGCCCCTGCGGCAGAATGACGGAAACAGCGGACAATCAACCCCATTTGGGACAGGGATACAGTAATGGAAATCACAGCTGCACAAGTGAAAGAACTGCGCGACGCCACCGGCGCGGGCATGATGGACTGCAAGCGGGCGCTGGCCGAGAACGGCGCCGATTTTGACAAGGCGGTGATGTGGCTGCGCGAAAAGGGCATGGCCAAGGCCGCCAAGCGCGCGGACAAGGTCGCGTCCGAGGGCGCCGTGGTGTCCTGCATCGGCGACGACGGCCGGAGCGGCGCGGTGGCCGAGGTCAACTGCGAAACCGACTTCGTCGCCCGCGGCGAGGCGTTCCGGGGCTTTGCGGCCGATGTCTGCGCCCAGGCGCTTGCATCGGGTGCCGGAATCGATTCCGCGGAAGCCCTGCTGGATCAGCCCTTCGTGAAGGATGCGTCCCGCACGCTGCGCGACACCGTCAGCGAGCTGACCGGCAAGTGCGGCGAAAAGGTGAGCGTGCGCCGCTTCACCCGTTTTGCGCTGGCGGACGGCGACACGGGCACCGTGGCCACGTACATCCACATGAACGGCAAGATTGGCGTGCTGGCCGAGATCGGCTGCGAGAAGGCCGAGGGCCTGAAGAGCGCGGCGTTCCGCGAGTTTTCCAATGATCTTTGCCTGCAAATCTGCGCGGCCGCCCCGCGCTGGATCACGGCGGACGAGATTCCCCAGTCCGAGACGGACACGGAAATGTCCCTGTATGTGAAACAGGCCCTGGAGACGGGCAAGCCCGAGGCGGTGTGCAAGAAGATCGCCGAAGGCAAACTGTCCAAGTGGCACAGCGACGTGTGCCTTGTCGACCAGCCCTTCGTCAAGGACGACAAGCAGACGGTGAAAGGCCTGATCAAGGCCCTTGCCGGCGAGTGCGGCGCGGTTGTCATCCGCCGCTTCGCCCGCTTCCAGTTGGGCGAGGGCATCGAAAAGCAGGTGTCCAACCTGGCCGAGGAAGTGGCCGCCGAACTGGCCAAGGCCGAAGGAAAATAACGTCATGGCGTCGCCGGTCTACACCCGGATTCTGCTGAAAATCAGCGGCGAGGCGCTTGAAGGCCCCGCAGGCAACGGTGGCATAGATTTCGAGACCGTGGGCAAATTCGCGGACGAAATTGCCGCCGTGGCGCGCGAGGGGGTTCAGGTGGGTCTTGTCGTGGGCGGCGGAAACATTTTTCGCGGCGCCAAGGGCGCGGAAACCGGGCTTGACCGGCCCACCGGCGACTACATGGGCATGCTGGCCACGGTGATAAACGCGCTGGCCGTTCAGGCGGCCATCGAGGCGCGGGGCGTCGGGACGCGCGTGCTGAGCGCGATCGAGATGCCGCCGGTGGCCGAGCGTTACATCCGCCGCCGCGCGACGCGCCACCTCGACAAGGGGCGCGTGGTGATTTTCGCCGCGGGCACGGGAAATCCGTTCTTCACGACCGACACCGCCGCGGCGCTCCGGGCCAACGAGATTGGCGCCGAGGTGCTGCTGAAGGCAACCAAGGTCGACGGCATTTATGACGACGACCCAAAGAAGAACCCCGGGGCGAAACGTTTCGATTCTCTCAGCTACACCGAGGCGCTCACGCGCAACCTGCGCGTCATGGACGCCACGGCGATATCGCTGTGCCGGGAAAACAAGCTGCCCGTGATCGTGTTCGATCTGAACACGGCGGGCAACATTTTCAGGGTGTTGCATGGTGAGCCCATTGGGACTCTTGTAAAGGGAGACTGATTCATGCCGCAAGAATCCACGATGAAAGATGCCCGCGACAAGATGGACAAGTGCGTTGAGGCGTACCGGCAGGAGCTGGCCAATATCCGGACCGGCCGTGCGCATCCGGGCCTGCTCGACAGCGTCGAGGTCGAGGTGTACGGATCGAAAATGAGGATCAACCAGCTCGGCAACGTGACCGTTCCGGACCCGCACATGCTCGCGATTGACCTGTGGGACAAGTCGCAGATCAACGTCGTCGAGAAGGCGCTGCGCGCCTCCCAGCTCGGGGTGAATCCGTCGAACGACGGCCGCCTGATCCGGGTTCCGGTTCCGCAGCTCACCGAGGAGCGCCGCCGGGGACTGGTCAAGCATGCGGTGCACCTTGCCGAAGAGGCGAAGGTGTCCGTGCGCAACGTGCGGCGTCATGCGCTTGAGGCGATCAAGGCCCACCAGAAGGACGGCGATATCCCGGAGGACGACGCCCACAAGCTCAGCGACGAAATTCAGAAGGTGACGGACAAGCACATCGCCGCCGTCGATGCCGCCTTGAAGACCAAAGAGGCGGACATCATGGAGGTGTGATGGAGGTTCGGACAAACAAGGCCTGACGGCATTACTTCCCGCCGCGCGCGGGCATGGAATGTTCCACGCCCGTCCGCGGCGGGTTTCTTTTGCGGCTGAAAGGACGTCATGAGCGAGACTCCCGGACGACCCCAGACGGACCCGCGCATCGATCCGGCGCGGCTGCCCCGCCATATCGCCATTATCATGGACGGCAACGGCCGCTGGGCCGAACGCCAGGGCCTGACCCGCGCCGAGGGCCACGAGGCCGGCGCGCGGGGCGTGCGCCTTGCCATCGAGGGCTGCCGTGAGATGGGTGTCGGCTGCCTCACGCTCTATGCGTTTTCGACGGAGAACTGGCGCCGGTCGAAGGCGGAAGTCAACGTGCTCTTCCGGCTGATGAGCAAGTACATCCGCAAGGAAGTGGACGAGATTCACAGGAACAACATCCGCGTGCGCCTGCTGGGCGAAATGGAACGGCTGCCCGCGCGCGCCGCCGCCGACCTGCGTTACTGCCTCGAACTCACCGCCGGCAACACCGCCATGGATGTGTGCGTGGCGCTCAACTACGGCGCCCGCGCGGAGATCGCGCGCGCCGCGCGCCTGCTCTGCGAAGACACGGCCGGCGGCCGTCTCCGTCCGGAGCAGGTGGACGAGGCCGCCGTTGCCGCGCGCCTGTATGCGCCCGACCACAGCGAGGTGGACCTTTTGGTCCGCACCAGCGGCGAGCTTCGGCTGAGCAATTTCCTGCTGTGGCAGCTTTCCTACGCCGAGATCGTGGTTACCCCCACGCTCTGGCCCGATTTTGACAAACAGTGCCTGTGCGACGCCATTGTTGAATACCAACTGCGGCGCCGCCGGTTTGGAGGAAGACCATGAGCGGCGCGGGCGGCGGAACAAGGGCGCGCATCGGCACAGGAGTGCTGCTGGCGGTTTTCGTGATGGCGGTGCTCTGGGTGCCCGTTTTCAACTGGGCGGTCGATCTGTTCATCCTGCTGCTGGTGGCGCAGGGATTGCGCGAGTACTGCCTCATGGCTCGCGCAGCCGGCATCAGTGTCATGCCGCGCATGGTCATGCTGGCAGGTGTGGGACTGGTGCTGTTCAACGGGCTTGCCCTGGTTCTCTGGTGGGACCGGGTCGGCGGCACGCCGGTGGTTTCGGGTCTGGCCGGGGTGTTTGTCCTGCTGGCGTGCGCGCGGCTGTTCACGGGACGCCACGACCTGCGCGGGATGGCGGCCGATTTCTTCGGCGTGGCCTATGTGGCCGGTCTTGCGTGTTATCTGCTCGCAATGCACCATTGCGACGACATGGGTCCCGGATTTTTGACGTTTTTGGTTGTTGCCGTCGCCCTGTCCGACAGCGGCGCCTACTTCGTGGGCCGCGTTTGCGGCCGCCACAAGCTGGCCCCGCTGACCAGTCCCAAGAAGACCTGGGAGGGCGCTGTGGGCGGGGTGGTGTTTGCCATGCTTTCGGTGCTCCTGCTGTGGGCCGCCGTGCGCCACTTCGGATGGCAGCGGTATTATCCGCCGGCGATCCCGTGGGCGTGGGCGATACTCGCCGCCGTCTTGTCCGTTGTCAGCCAACTGGGCGATCTTACTGAATCCATGATCAAGCGCGAAGCGGGCGTCAAGGACGCCGGCCGGGTCTTTCCCGGCCACGGCGGCGTGCTGGACCGCTGTGACGGGCTGCTGTTCGCGGCCCCCGCGCTGTACTACATTTACTCCGGCGCCATGGCGCTCGCATGGCTCATCACCAACCGCTAACCCCCCCCCGAGGAGCATTTCATACATGTACGAAGCCGAAGCCCAAAGCATCGCCGAATACCGGCAGCGCCTCAAGGAACTGCGCTCCTGCCTCAACGTGGACGGGGTGAAGCACGAGATCGAGGCGGTCGAAAAGGTGATGGCCGGCCAGGGATTCTGGGACGACATGGAATCGGCCCAAAAGGTCGTGAAGCAGCTCAAGGCGCTCAGGGCCGTCGTGGGCGCGCCCGACGAGCTGCACCGCGAACTCGAGGATGCGTCCGCGCTGATCGAAATGGCCGCCGAGGAGGCGGACGCAAGTCTCACCGACGAGATTGCGGGCCAGATGGACGTGGTCAAGAAGAAACTGGACCGGCTTGAACTCAACAGCCTTTTCATGGACCCGCGCGACACGCACGCGGCCATCGTGAATTTTCATCCGGGGGCGGGCGGCACCGAATCGTGCGACTGGGCCTCGATGCTCTACCGCATGTTCACGCGCTTCTGCGAACTGCGCGAGTTTGACGTCGAGGTGCTGGACTATCAGGACGGCGAAGAGGCGGGCCTCAAAAGCGCGTCGCTGCGCGTGGGGGGCCCCTATGCCTACGGCACGCTCAAGAGCGAGGAGGGCGTACACCGGCTCGTGCGCATATCGCCCTTCGACTCGGCCGCGCGCAGGCACACCTCCTTCTCCGCCATCGAAGTCATGGCGGAGGTGGACGACAGTATTGCCATCGAGATCAAAGAAGACGACGTGAAACTGGACGTGTTTCGCTCCAGCGGGGCCGGCGGGCAGAAAGTGAACAAGACGAGTTCCGCGGTGCGCCTGACGCACCTGCCCACGGGCATCGTGGTTTCGTGCCAGATCGAGCGGTCGCAGCACCGCAACCGTGAAACGGCGATGAACATGCTGCGCGCAAAGCTTTACGATATCGAGGTAAAGCGGCAGGAGGCGGAGTTGAACGCGCTGCGCGAGGGCCAGCAGGACGTGGCCTGGGGCAGCCAGATTCGCAGCTACGTGCTGCATCCCTACCAGATGATCAAGGACCACCGCACGGGCGCGGAAACGGGCAATGTCGTCCGCGTGCTCGACGGCGAACTGGACCTGTTCGTCGAATCTTACCTCAAGTGGAACCTGGAACGCAGGAGCCGCGCGGCCCGCGCCGCATCGGCCAAGGAGTAACGGATCATGACGGACGGTGCAAACATCAACCCGGTGGTGGCCGGAAAAATACAGAAGCGCGACGCCCTGATGGCGGATATCCGCAAGGCCATCGGCGACGCCGAAGGCGACGCGCAGCGCGTGCCCGGACTGCTCGAAGCGGGCGCGTGGGACGAGGCGGGGCAAATCGCGGCGGCATCCGGTGTGCCGGGGCTGGCCAAGAAGATTCCGGCCTACCGCAAGACGGCGGAACAGATCGCGGCCGCCCCGAAGAACCCGTCCGCGGCGCAGGACGCCGAACCGGACGAAGATACCGGCGCCGAGCATGAGTTGCGCCAGAACCGCGTCCGCAAGATGGAGCGTTTCCGCGAGCGCGGCGACGAACCGTTCAAGTACAAATTTGACCGGTCGCACCTGATCGGGCAGGCCCGGGACGCTTTCGGGCAGTTCGAAACGGAGCACCCGGACGCGGAGCATGCGGAACTGCCCGCGCGGCTCGCGGGCCGCATCACGGCAAAACGCATCCAGGGAAAGAGCGCGTTTCTGGACATTCGCGACGACACCGGCCACATCCAGATATTCTTCGGCGAACAGCAGATCGGCGCCGAATC
>CAZOMH010000210.1:0-7170 GCA_964580415.1 uncultured Nitrospirales bacterium | reverse complement strand
CCATTTTGTCAGTAAGTTCCGTTGTCTTCTTTTCGGAATCTCCCATCTTGCTTATCTCCTACCTTTGTACCATGGGGCGCTGTGTTCTGAAAGTAATTGGCCCGGACAAATAATACGAAGGCGCAACAAGGTCACCAGAATTCTACGCTATCGACAAGACACTCTGGCATCAGCGCCGCATAATGCCGTCGGCAAATCTCTGGAGAGTTGCCCATCAGAGCCGAAATCTTATATAGGCTCTCGCCTTTGCTGGCAAGTAGACTACCAAATGTGTGCCGGTAATCCAAGCAACCCCAGTCCAAATTAGCCGCACGGTTCAGTTTGCGCAGGTCAGCCGCGAAGTTGTCCGAGTCCCAATGGCCACCCTTGGGGGCAGGAAAATACCACGTTCGTTTCGGATCCGCGAGCGCTTCCCACCGTTCCAGATGCGGCCGCAGGGAGGAACTCACTGGCACGCCCCGGTTGACTTTGGTCTTAGGTTCCCAGAATTCTCCGTCCACCTTTTTAGCCTGGACTCGAATCATTCCAAGCTTGGCTGCGCCCAGGTCGACATCTTGCGGCGTGAGCCAAAGCACTTCCCCGCGGCGCAGTCCCGCGTAAATCATCACGGCGACCATGGCCTGTATTTCGGCATGCCTCGCCAGCACGTCAAGCTGTGCCGTAATATCGACCCTGCGTAGATAGCTTATTGTTCGGGCGTGTTCGCGTTGCCGTTCGACATGCGACACCGGATTGAATCCACCCGCAAAGCGAGTCCCCTTGTACCTGATGCACCAATTGACGAAGCGATGAACGACTTCCCGAATGCGATTGTATGTTTTGGGCTGATACCGTTCGACGCAAATCAGGCGCAGGAAGTAGGCGCCCAGAATGGCAGGCGTTAAGTCTTCCACCAGAGCCACCCGCAAAGGCGTATCCCCGCCGTCAGTTCCGAAGGCATTGCGCAAATACCAGCGGTCTGATGTGTAGCTGGCCTTTGTCTTGGTCTGTAGAGCGAACTCGAGGTATTCACCCAGAGCCGCGACCAGCGGCGTACGGGTCGGTTCACCGTAGGCAAGCAGGGGATAGGATTGTACCCGTCCGCTCATACTGTCACCGTTGCCAGAGTGGAAGGCCCCGAGGCATGCCAGAGAAGCGACTTGTCCACCTGTGCCTGTGTTGTGTCCATCTTGGACAGCGCACCAAAGAGCAGTCTGGAACAGGTCCGATAGAGGTCCTTCTTTGAAAACAGAGCCCCGGCATCATTCGACCGTACCACAGCAGAGACAAAACAACCGACTCCCTGCCGCAGTAGTGCCCCGCTCTTGAGCCGTACGGGCCGATTGCGGACGGCAACGGGTCTTTCATCGTCTGCCGCCGTCCATTCTCTGAAGGCCCGTAGAACCTTTTCCCACACGGGATGCATTTCAGCCCGTGTGGTGTGTGTCGGGTCCACCGGCGCATCCGTGAAACGTAACCAACGTTTGCACAGAAAACCGGGAAGCCCTTCCCGCAATTCGAGATACTGTTCCATCGTCCCCATGCCGAAGGAAAGCAGGCCGCCCCGACGCAATTGAAACTCGACCCGCGTCGTGCAGTGAGGAACGACACCGCCCCAGCGCCGTTCAATCAGCACCTGCCGCTTGCGTTCATCGTGTCGTGATTCCAGTTCCTTGTCATAGATACGGCAGGAGATTTCGCCGCCCATGCCGATGCCGAGGCCGGTGAACTGTTTTCCTTCCCAGTGTTCGTCACGTTTCCGCGCCCTGGATACGACGCAGTCATTCCGAAAACATTCCTGAAATACGGCGGGGGAAAGGCCCGGAAGGTCCGCGCAAAGGTCCACTCGCGTGAGCTTGTTCCATTGCACAGTCCCACCCATGCGGCGCAAGAGTTCTAGGACCACTTGATACACTCTTTCGAATCCCCATTCCATGAGAACGAGGGAGCCCATTTCGACGCGCACATTGGGTGTATCTCCCGGCGGGTCTATCCGGTCCATGATTGAGAATTGCATCCCGGCGTACTCGAAGCGAAACGCATAGAAAGGTCCGCCGCCCCCCGCCTTGCGTCCGTTGGGATTTACCACAAGAACAGCATTCCCCAGGGTGACCGACACGGGGGAGCGGCTTTCTGGGTCCTGTGCCTTTTCTTTTGCTTCCCGCAAGGTGGCCCGTAACGCTTCCCACGCGTCGCCCCAGAACACCCCCAGTCCGAGGTGTACGGTATCTTCTCCGCCTGTCTGGCTAGTTGAGAGGGGCGTGTTACTAGGTGAAGCCCCTCTCTTGATTGCCGGACCCGCAACCGGGACCGCGGCACCCCGCGCTCGGCACAGGGGCCTCGCCGCGGTCCCGGTGTCTGGTCCTGACTGGCAACCCTTAGACTTTTCTGATACCATAAATTGCATCCTATGCCCATGGGAGCCGAGAGCGTCCAAACTACACGGTTCCCGTCGGGCGGTTGCGGTCCAGCGTCGTCGGTTCTCCAAAACTCTGACGCTGGGCCTTTTGTTTTTCTCATCGCTTGTCTATGGGACCTTCCTTGTAGTCCGAATAGACCTTGTCCCTCTCGGGTACTTCCGGGTACTCTGGGTAGCGCAGCCGAAACTCTGACCAATCCCATAAGTCCCAACCGAACCCAGTGCAGTCATCATACTGGCATTTCTCATGTTCGTCGGCAATCATTGCTCGCTCGCAGTGGTAGCACCACACCCATTGTCCGACCCGTGATTCAGGTTCCTCGTCCCGTTTCTCGACGAAGTAGACAGTGTCCTTCTCCGGAACTTCCGGAAATTCCGGTCTCCATTCTCGAACCTCCGACCAATCGTAAAGGTCCTCAAGGTCACCGTCACAACCCGGGTATTGGCATCGGCCTTTCCCATCTTCAAGCATAGCCCTGCCACACTGAAGGCACTGAATCCATTCTCCAATGTGGTAAGGACTTTGATGCTGTTCGGCAACAAGAGTTCCTGCCCTGTTCGCTGAACGAGCGCGCTGACGCTTGAGGCTTCGCTTCGCCTTTTGCGCGGCCTTCTTCAAGTTCTTAGCCATTTTTCGAATCCTTTTCGTTCTCTTCCAACTGCCAGATTTCCGCGCTATCGAGATGTGCATTTTGGGGTTTCATAAGCCCGGCCTTTACCAGCATCTCTCCAATACGCTGCAAACGACGCGGAGGGAGGCCAAGAAAGCGGAAGAAATTCAGTTCCTCCAGTCCGCTTTCGATACATGCCGCCAATACGCAAGAGCGGGACAGGTTAAGTTCCGAGCACAATTTGTCCACCTTTTCCAAGACATCCTTATCCAAGTATGTGACCACGCGAGCAACGTTCTCACCGATTGCCATGTAATTGCTCCTTCTTGTCTGGACACCCAGTGTTACTACGTAGTGTACACACTAGGTGTTCGTCTGTCAAGGGGCACAATAATAGGCGCAAGTGCGTGAAAATTAGGCACAGAATGCCGTCCTAACGGACTGCCCCCCCTCCGCCCCCCTTGGGGGGGGACCCTCTGTGACGCTCAGAAACCCCCAACAGGCCACGCAATAGGGGGGTTCGGAAGGAGAGGAGGCAGTCCGCAGGAACGGGCCGATTGCCCAAAGGAGGGAGGTTTCCCCATGACCCCACAAACAAAAAAAACAGGCACCCACGATTTCTCGTAAGTGCCTGTCTCATAAGTGGTAGCGGGGGTAGGATTTGAACCTACGACCTTTGGGTTATGAGCCCAACGAGCTACCAGGCTGCTCCACCCCGCGTCAGGGTCGTTATCAATATCTGGAGTATACCACCCAGCGTGGGGGGGAATCAAATCTGGTGCAAATATGGGGGATGGCCGCGTTGGAACTGCCCGTCTTTTGCCGTCTGTTTTCAGGGGCTCGTGCGGTATTCTGTCCAACCGGCACCGCGTTCATGGGGGCCGTTTGGGCGTCGATTCTTGGAGCGGGTTTCCCATTTCTCAACGCCCCTTGTCCTTCGCTATAATCCCCATGGTCCCGCGCGGCGGGGCAGGACATCTCTTTTCGCACAGTGGAGACCCCCCAATGCGTGCCATTTTCTTGACAACTGCCGGTTGTATGCTTGCCTTTCCCTTTGGCCTGGCGGCCTTATCCACTTCGGCAGGGGCGCAGGAACTGAACACGGGCAGTCCGCTGGTGGTGCTGGAACCGAAACCGGACACCTTTCAGGCCGAATGGATTGCCCCGGGACCGGAACTGCATTCCGATGCGGTTGGCCAGGCTTTCTATCTGCGCCGCAAGTTCACCACGGAAAATCCGGACGCCTTCAAGCGTGTATACGTGACGGGGGACAGCCAGTACATCCTTTGGGTCAACGGCAAAGAGGTATTCCGCGGTCCTGCCCGCTTCGATCCCCAGCATTATGTATACGACACACTCGACTTGTCCGGTGTGGTCACCAAGGGCGAGAACACGGTCGCGGTGATGGTGATGTACTGGGGTTTGGAAACCAACCAAATCCCCTATTTCCAATGCAGCGCCAAGCCCGCATTCCTGTTTGACTCCCCCGAACTGAAGTCCAACGCCACCTGGCGCGTGCTCATCAGTCCCGGCCATGCGGGAGGGGGGGAGGAAAACACGCGCGGCGGCGGCGCCGCCTTCTGGTACGAGCGCGTTGACGCCCGCGTGCTGCCTGTCGGTTTCGAGCAGCCCGGTTTCGACGATGCGTCCTGGACCCGGGCGAAAATCGTGTGCGGTGCCGAAAAGTGGGGCGACCATACCGACACCTACACCCCCTGGAAGCTCTATCCCCGCCGTATTCCCAGCCCCGAAATGCGCCCGGCCGAATCCTGCATCCCCCTGCAGTCCGGCGTTGTTGATGGGCGCCGCGAAACACCGCCCTTCTCTTTCAAGGTGGATGCCGACAGCGCCGTTCCGTCCCTGCCCTTCGCGGTGACCGGCGATGGCCGCACCCATTATATCGTCCTTGACGCAGGGCGGTTGGTCAATGGCTACGTTTCCCTCGACATGGAAGGGGCCGCGGGTGATGCGGTGGAAGTGATGTACGCCGAGGCTCCCATGAACAACGGCGGCAAGGCCCGTCGCGACGTGCTGGGCGATTTGCGCGTCGAGGGTTCCAATGACCGCTACATCCTGCGGGACGGCCGCCAGACCTACGAACCCTTCATCCAGCGCACCTTCCGCTTTATCCGCGTTGCGGTGCATGCCACCAAGCCGTTCACCCTCCATGGTTTGTCCTATCGCTGGACCGGCTACCCCTTCGTCGAACGCGGAAAATTCACCTGTTCCGACGAGAAACTCAACAAAATATGGCAAACCGGCTGGTATACCCAGCGCATGTGCGCTTTTGACACCTTCCAGGATTGTCCCTACTATGAGCGCATGCAGTACGGCGGCGACACGCGCATCCAGGGGCTGATCAGCCTCTACGGTTCCGGCGATGCCCGGTTGCTGGCCAACGCCATCCGGCAATTGCAGGCCTCGGCGCTGCCCGAGGGACTCGTTCAGTCACGCTACCCAAACCATGTGTTTCAGGTGATCCCCGGCTATTCGCTCTGCTGGATACAGATGCTCGACGACTACTACCAGCACACGGGCGACATCGAACTGGTCCGCGAGAGCATCCATACCGTGGACAATATCCTGCGGTTCTACGAAAGGCATATTACCGACCGGGGGTTTGTTTCCAATCTGCCCTACTGGAATTTCTACGACTGGACGTACGAGAAGAGCGGCGTGCCCGATGCCGACGCGGAAAACTGCTCGCTGAGCAGCATGCATTACAAAGGCGCGCTGGACATATCCGCGGGGCTTTTCGAAGCGCTCAACGACCCGCTTACGGCTGAACGCTACCGCGCCATCTCAAAGCGAATGGCCGGGAACATCAATGCGCAGGTGTGGGACGAGCAGGCCGGACTTTACCGCGACGGTATCGCCACGAAGACCTTCAGCCAGCATGTCAACGTGTTCGCCGTGCTTTTCGGCCTTGCCGACGACGCGCGCTGCAAACGCATTTCCGAGCGGCTCTTCACCGATTCGGCTTTGCGCGGCACCACTTTTTACTTCGCCCACTACCTGCACGAGGCCGCCGAGCGCCTGGGCAGGCCCGAATACGTCATCAAGGACCTTGACCGCTGGCAGGGCATGCTCGATATGGGCGCGACCACCTGGTGGGAGACCCCCAAGGAACCGCGCAGCGAATGCCACGCATGGTCCGCCACGCCCACCTACCGGCTCATGGAAATGGTCCTCGGTGTTCGCCCGGCCGCGCCGGGCTTTGAAAAGGTCATTATCGAACCCCGCACCGTCGGCCTTGCCTGGGCCGAGGGCACGGTTCCGACGCCCCATGGCGACATAAGGGTGCGTTGGGACAGCGGCGCACAGCTTGCCGTGGACGTGACGCTGCCCGAAGGGGTTGCCGGCGAGGTCGTGCTTCCCGGCGGAGCGCGCAAAGCGGTACAATCCGGTTCGACGCGGGTGACCCAGTAACGGCAATACCGATGGCAGGCGGGACGCCTGCGGTGCGGAAACTGACTTGGGAGAGTTTTCATGGAAGCGCTGAATACAGTCTTTGGGTTCTTCAAGACGCGGTCCGACGCGCCCCTGATTCAGGACGAACGGAAGGTGCGGAGCATCTACACGTTCAAACGCTGGTCGGTGTTCCTGTCAATCCTGTTCGGCTACAGCACCTTCTATGTCTGCCGCCAGGTCTTTTCGATCACCAAAAAGTCGATGCTCGACGGCGGTATTCTCGATGCCGACCAGATGGGCAATGTCGGCGCCATCATGCTGATCACCTATGCGCTCGGGAAATTCACCAATGGATTTATGGCCGACCGCGCCAACGTCCGCCGCTTCATGCCCACCGGCCTGCTGCTCGTTGCGGCCATGGTCATGTTCTTCGGTTTCAGCCACTATTACATTCTCTTTCTTGTCCTTTGGGCCCTGCACGGCTGGTTCCAGTCCATGGGTGCCGTGGTTTGCGGCGTGTCGCTTTCCCAATGGTTCAGCAACCGCGAACGCGGCCGCTATTACAGTGCATGGAGCTGTTCGCACAGCCTGGGCGAGGGATTCAGCATTTACGGCACGGCGCTCGTCGTCACCTGGTATGGCTGGCGTTCCGGGTACTTCTTCTCCGCCGCATTCGCGGCGATCATCGCCCTCATCCTGTACCGGACCCTGGCCGACCGCCCCTCCACCTACGGTCTTCCCGCCGTCGCC
>CAZOMH010000209.1:6877-7181 GCA_964580415.1 uncultured Nitrospirales bacterium | reverse complement strand
GAGGTTGCCGGTGTGCAGGTAGTCGCGGTAGGCGGACACGGCGAATGCGGCGGTTGCTTCCATGTCGGCGGGACCGCGCCGGGATGCGGCATGGGCCGAAAGCGCCGCGGCCTCGTAGCGCGGGAAGAAGAGCATTACGGGCAGGCACAAATCGAAACGGTCGCAGGATGCGGCGCCGTCGGCGCCGGACCGCCACTCAAAGGCGCCGTTCGGCGCCAGCGCGGCGCTGCGGGAAAAGGCGGCGGTGCTGCGCACGAGGCGCTGCCCCAGCCATGCGGGCACGGAGGCCTGGTCCAGCAGGCGC
>CAZOMH010000209.1:2523-6867 GCA_964580415.1 uncultured Nitrospirales bacterium | reverse complement strand
GCAGTTGTCGCACCCGCGTCCGTGAAACACCTCGACCTTGCTCCAATCGACAGCCAGTGCGAGCCGCTCTTTTTCGAGATCAGGCGGCATATACAGCTCTTTGCAAGCGGTGCAAATTGTCCGCACGAGGCGCTGCCCCAGCCATGCGGGCACGGAGGCCTGGTCCAGCAGGCGCTTGTGCCAGTTGCCCACGGCGCTGAGCAGGTAGTCGGCATGGCGCAGGCCGTGCCGGGCGACATCGCCCGCGCCGCCCCAGAGTGCCGCATAGGCGGGTGCCGCGGCCGGTGGCGTGCGGTGGTACCACGCATAGACAAACATGACGTGCCGCTTTTCACCGGGATTGAGCCAGAAGTCGCAGCACACGGCCCCGTGGCTGGGCGCGCGGCTGGGAGCCACGCGCGGCAGGCGTCCGGTCTCGGCGAAATCCTCCCACAGGCGCGATTCTTCGAGCGCGTTGAGGGGGTTCCAAACGGCGGTGGAGAAACGGGCATTCCATGCGCGGACGGCCAGGCAGGCCGCCATGGCGGGACCGGGACCGTCCGGCGGGTCGCCGAAGATGATGCCGTTGCGCACGGGTCCGTGGTCGTATTCCTCAAACTCGGACCCGTCGTCCGGCTTGAGCCTCACGTTGTCCTCATACTCCACGAGCGCGGGCAGAATGGTGTGAAAAGGCTCGTCCGACGCGGTGGGCGGGGGGGCCATGTTGAGCATGATGGAGCATTTCAGGCGTTCTTCGGACGGATTGCGCAGGTCGGTCCGCAACAGCAGCATCGGCATGCAGGAGGCGTCGTGATCGAAGGGGATAATCGATGCGTGCCAGGTCCAGTCAAATTCAAGTGGACGCCCGGGCGCGTCCGCCAGGGTAAACGCCGCCTTTGGAAACTGCTGCACGCCCTTGAAGGCCGAAGGGGACAGGCCCTCGGGCTGGGTGCCGGAGGCCGAGGGCGGCACACTGGATGCATCAGCCAGAAGCCGGGTCCAAAGCCTGGGTCCGCCCTGCACACGCAGTGCGGCGAAGGCCTTGGGCATGATGTGCGGCGCGGTCTTGCCGGGCGCGCCCGGCAGGCACAGTTCAGACCATGTCCCGTTGGGATACACCTGTATATATCCCGTATCGACCCCGCCAAGGGGGATGCCGGTTTCTCCGGCAGTTCCTGTCTGCGGCTGTGTCATTTCTGTCCCTCCCTCCCCTTTCGTCCCCGTGACGGTTCTTCCGGGCCATGCGCGGAAACGCCGTCCTGTCACGCGATGTGATTATGGCAGAGCGGGACGGCGGCTGTCATCTTTGCTGAAGGGGGGGCAGCCGTACCGGCGAGGGTTGGGCACTGCACCACGGGTTTGAGCGCGGGGACAGCCGGCAGGGATGCCGTCGCTCCCAGCGGGGCCGTGGTGTGTTCTGTTGTGGGTGCCCCTCCCCTGCATTGACACGGCATGACCGTTGGGGGACAATAGGTTCATGAAGGCGGATATGCCAGAGGACCGGCTGAGCGAGTACGAGCGGGTCGTGTGTTATCACACGCTGCCGCGCGTGGCGGCGCCTGTCACTCTTTCGCTGGTGCTGGTGTATGGATTTTGCCTGCTGGAGGCGGTGCTGGCGCTCGCGTACGGACTGACGGCGCATGCGCAGGCATGGACGACGGCGGGGGCATGGTCACTGGCGGGACTGGTGGTCTTCGGCATGGCGGCCTTTTTTCTTCGGGCGCTGCTGAACGATGCACGCGAACGCTACCTGCTCGCCGAGGCCCGCCGGATGCCCGAATGTGCGCCGGCAAGCGGCGTGCCCGATCCTTTTGCGGGGCATCTGCTGTTTAAGCGTCCGGCCGAGCCCAAGGGGGAGCTTTTTGCCTGCACCAGCGACGGGGGGGCGGTGCGTTACAGTATCGAAGTGCGGCGGCCGCACCGGCACTGGCGGGTATGCACGGGGGTGGACATCCCGGTGTTTGATGTACTGGCATTTCACGGGGTGCGCAGTTTCGAGATGTTCCCGGGGCGTTCGGCACCGGGCCGGGCGGAGGTCTACCGGGATAATGTGCTGCTCGCGGAAATACAACGGCGCTTTTCCTGGTCCGGCGTCCGCACGCAGATTACACCGCGCGAAGGTGGCGTGCCGTGGCTCTTTTTCCGGGAAGGCATTTATCACAACGGCCGCCTGGTCGGACGCATCTACGAAGTCCGTTCCTGGCTTTATCTGGATGTGGAAACCGAGCATGCCACGGACGGGGTGCTGGCACTGTACCTCACGCTGGAGTAGAGGCGCGGTCTCCACACCGCGCATGCCAGCCTCCCAAGACAAGGCGTTTGGGACCGGCAGGCAGGAATGCCCGCCCCACATTGTTGCGGTGGGAAACGCAACCCCGCGGGCAGGCGGATTGTGTCCCGCATGGCCGGACTCCAACGCGGTCGTCTCCATCCCTCCGCAAGAGGTTTCAAGCCTGTCCGTCTGGTGTTCCGGAAGATTCCGGCACGCCGCAACATCATGCGGTATAATTCAGGTGTCTGCGGCAGGAGTGAGCCTTGTGTGGCGGCAAACAAGACATAGCGGCATTTTCGCAGTAATAGGGGTTTTCGCGTGGCCAAGCGCGTCAAAATAGGGCATGTGGTCTTTGCGGCGGTTGTTATTGCGGCGATTTCAGGCTTCGCCGCATTTGCCCAGCCCGCCGCGCCCGTTGTGATACTGGCCGACGGTCCGGACGGGGTGGCAAAGTCAGACGATGACGTAGCCCGGCTTGACGGTACGGAGTGGTATGAGGAGCCGGTGGTGGAAAACGGGCTGACCGTGCGGGTGCTGTACCAGGATCCGGAAGGGACGGGTTTTCGGGATGCGGTTTCGGGCGAAGACCGGCGCGCACGGCTCTACGAGGCGCTGCGTTATGTGGCGGAGACACTGAATGCCCCGGGCGAAATTACGGTCCTGATACGTCTGTCGGAGTCGGATGGAACAGGTCCGCTGGCCCAGGCGGGTCCCGCGTTTTCCCCGCAGGACGGCTTCACCAACGGCACGGTGTTTGACCGTCTCAGCACCGGCACGGTTCCTTTTTCCAACCACGCGGAGATGGTGCTGAATTTCGACTGGGGCTATTCGTGGAATACCAGCATCAACCCGCCGGCGTCCAACGCATTGGACATGCGGTCTGTGGCGGTTCACGAAATTACCCACTGTCTCGGGTTTCTGTCGCTGATCGATGCGGACGGTTCGAGCCGGTTTGCCTGCAGAGGAACGGCCACCTATACGGTGTTCGACAGCCTGCTGGCGAAAGCGGCCCCGCTGGAACGGCTCATCGGCGGTACGGCAACGGCCCCGGTGTTCCAGGAAACCGCGGCCGACATCACCGGAAACGCGGTTGTGTTTTGCGGGGCCGCGGCCATGTCCGTGTTCGGGAGCCCCCCCCCGGTGTACGCCGGCAGCCCCTACCAGCATGGAAACAGTCTTCAGCATTGGGTGCAGGATTCGATACCGGGCGCGGCGGTCATGGAGCCGAAGTATTCGTACGGTGTGGCGCGGCGCGAGTATGCCGAGGTGGAAATTGCGGTGCTTCGCGACCTGGGATGGGTGAACGCGGAACTGCCCGAACATGAGCCGTGCCCGGTTCACTCCGTGACGCTGCTGCAGCCGGCCCAAACGAGCATCGCCGGGAACGCATCCAACCAGGCGTCGGTGCATTTTCGCGCGAGTGTCGCCCTGGACACCCCGGACGCGCTGTGTACCATCGGCACAGGGATGGTGCGCGTGGAATACTTCATCGACAGCGTCTCCCGCGGGGTGTCGAATGATGCGGGCGGCGGCTTTCCGGTCGATTTGACGCTGGGCGTGGGGACCCACTCGGTGCGCGCGAGCGCGAGCCGCATGGACAGCGACGCGGACCCGGTCGAGACTGAGCGGTCGTTTACCATCACCGGCAGCACGTCGTCGGCGCCCATCCTTCAGGTCACGCCGACCGGGGGGTCGAAAGACTTTGGCGCGGTGGATACGGGCGGTTCGGCAGACGCTGTCTACACGGTCGAGAATATCGGCGGAGGCGTGCTCACCGGCGCGGCCAGTCTTTCGGGCGACTCCCAGTTCGAGTTTGCAGGCGCCAGTACCTATTCCCTTTCCGCAGGTGTCACATCAGCCGTTACAGTGCGGTTCACGCCGGACAGGAAGGGAAACTTTTCGGGCAAACTTGTGTTCGGCGGAAACGGCGGCACGATCAACGTGAATCTGACCGGTTCCTATACCACGACCGGCGGTGTGCTTGGGTGCGCCGGGGGCCAGGAACCGGCGAAGGCAAACGGGGGCGATTGGGCCACCGCTTTTCTGGCGGTTCTGGCGCTGGTCCGGCTGCGCAGGAAAGCGGCGGGGGCATA
>CAZOMH010000209.1:0-2513 GCA_964580415.1 uncultured Nitrospirales bacterium | reverse complement strand
CAGCCGAGGAAGACCGGGAGGACGGACGGATCGGCTGGTTTATGTCCCCGCATCAAGGAAAAGCATTCCAAAATAGGGGGTGTTCTGCCATAATAGGGCGCACACAGGAGATTCCGCCGCGCCCGCAACGGGGACACGTGATTCTGTAGCGGGCGGGAGGAACCAAACCAGGAGGTAGGGCCATGTTGCGCAGTTCCGTGCTTCTCCGCGTTTTCCCTGCGGTCTTTGCCGCGCTGTTGGTGTTGGGCGCGCCGAATGTTTCCGCCCAGAAAGATGAACCGGTGCTGGTCATGGGAGGCGCGGACGGCGTGGAAAAACTGGATACCAGCACGGTTGCCGACATGTCGGCCGACGCCGACCCGTACGAGCTGCTGGGCACCGCCGCACAGGATGGTCTGACCTTCAGGATTCTTTCGAAAGATCCGGACGGCCAGGGATTCCGCGATGCGACGCTGGGCGCGGCACGGCTGGAATGCGTGCGCAAAGCGCTTCTGTACATTGCCGATGTGCTGAACACGACGGGGGAACTGAACCTCATGCTGGGCGCGTCGCAGTATGACGGAACCGGCCCCCTGGCAGAGTCTGGAACGCTGTTTCCAGTGACTCCCGGCTACACCAACGGAACGGCATTTCTCACGCTGGCCGAGGGCAGCCCCCATTCGCCCGAGTCTGCCGAGATCGCGCTTGTCATCGACTGGGGATATGCCTGGTATCTGGGCGACGGATTTCCGCCGACGACCCAGTTTGACCTTCGCTCCGTTGTGCTGCATGAAGTGACGCACGGGCTCGGATTCATTTCACTGCTGTCCGCCACGGGCGAAAGCCGGGGCAAGCCGAACGTGTATTCCGTTTTCGACAGTTTCCTGCGCCGGTCGGGCACCGGCGAGCCGATGGTGGACAATCCCGCGCTGCCGGTGTTCACGGGCACCGCGGCGGACCTGACCGGGGGTGCGCTGGTGTTCGGCGGGCCCAACGCAACCGCCGCGTACGGATCGAGCCCGTTCGTCAACACGCCGGGCACTTTTGCGGCGGGCACAAGCCTTCAGCATTGGGATCAAAGCAGTGTCGGGAATGCCGTGATGAATCCGCGGTATTCTTCCGGCGTGGTGCAGCGGGCGTACACCTACTTTGAAGTGAATGCGCTGAAGGACCTGGGATACGCCGGCGCGGCGCAGGGCGATCACAACGATGCCTGCCCCCTGACTTCGGTTGCCTTTGTTGCGCCCGTGGGCGACAGCGTCGCCGCCGGTGCGGCGGGCACGGCCGTGGTGAACTTCAGGGCCTCTGTCGGGTTTGGTTTCACCAACAGCCAGTGCCTGATCGAGCACGGCGGGGTTCATGTCGATTATTGGGTGGACGGCACCGCGACAGGATCGTCCGAGGATGAGGTGTGGCAGTTCCCCGTTGACCTGACGCTGGCAGCGGGCAGTCACACGGTCACGGCGGTGGCCCGGCTTCTGGCGCTGGACGGCGAGGTGCGGGTTGAGAAGACCGTGACGGTCGCGACCCCGGCGCCGGCGCTGCGGGTCTCTCCCGGCGACACAGCGTATGCGTTCCAGGATTTGAAGACGAACCAGACGGCGTCACACTCCTTCACCGTGGGCAACGCGGGCGGGGGAACGCTGACCGGGTCGGCCAGTCTCGCCGGGAACTCGGCGTTCCAGTTCTCGGGTGCCAGCACCTACAGTCTCGCAGCCGGCCAAACAGCCACCGTCACCGTCACCTTTGCCCCCCCGGCCAAGGGCGATTACAGCGGTACGGTAAGTTTTGGCGGAAACGGCGGCAGTTTTGCGGTGGCGATCACCGGCAAGGGGCTGAAGAACACCAGCCTTTTCTCGTGCGCGGGATTGCCGGGATCGGAGCCGTGGAGCGGGATGCCGGAAGCGGATATGGCGGTGGTCCTTTTGGCCGCCTCGGCGCTCCTGCTGGCGCGCCGTCGCGCCGCAAAACGATAGGTAATTGCCTGGCCCGGCCGGTGGCCGCAACCAAAGAATCCAAAAGTCAGCATCCAGAATAGAACCGGCGGCACAGCAAGTGGACCGGTCCTATTCATCGTTTGGAGCGCAGAAATTCACGGCGAGAACAAGACAGCCGGTTGGCGGGTGGTCGCCTTTTTTGCACAAACAGGGTGCGGCGGGTGTGGCGGAGAATCTTCGGAAGGAGTGATGACGTTGCCGGATGGTAGCGCAATGACAGGTCCGGGCGCCGTCTGTCCGGCTGCGTTGCGTCCGGACAGACGTTTGTTTTGCGGCGATGGTGTTCCGTACCCTTGGCCGACCGCCAAGACCCCGCAGTTGCGCCATGTGGTTTATTTTCGCGAATTTTCCGGCAAACAGCTAATTCTGAAAATCTCCGTTGTGAGAAAAGAATACAACGTGATACGATATTTGCTTATCGCGATTCTACTGGTCGGTAGGTATATGACTTCTACAACTTAGAGCGAGGATAGTGAAATGGCAGACGAGAAGGAAAAAGACACTTCAATGCAACTGACGGAAGATGCCCGCCAAACC
>CAZOMH010000208.1:0-7201 GCA_964580415.1 uncultured Nitrospirales bacterium | reverse complement strand
CTCGGCACCGCCAAGACATTGCCGGCGGACAGTGCGGTGGCAAAATACGTGGACCTGGTGGGGCAGACCGTGGCGCTCGCTTCTGCTTTCCCCTACCCCTACCGCGGATTCTACTTTGTGGTGCTGGAATCGGCCGACATAAACGCCTTCGCCACGCCCGGCGGCTTTGTCTTTGTCACCACGGGCATGATCAAGTTCCTCCGCAACGAGGACGAGCTCGCGGCCATTCTGGGCCATGAGGTGGGGCATGTGGAACTGCACCACGGCATGCGCGCCATCCAGGAAAACAGCCAGAACAAGGCCGTGGGCGGCCTGCTCACGGATTTGGCGTCGGGAACGTCCGTTGGCGCGGACCTGGGAAAGGTTCTGGGACCGCTTTCGGATGAAGTCTACAAGTCCGTGGCAAACGGTTACAGCAGCGACCTTGAGGCGGAGGCCGATGCTCGTTCGGCCGAAATCTGCGCCAAACTGGGTTATGACCCGTCGGCAATGCTTGGCGTGCTTGAGCGGTTCCGCGCGCACCGGGGCAACTACGGCGGGGCCGGCTATCCGGAACAGCGCGCCCAACTGTACGCCGGAAAGGTCCAGCAGGCGCAGTATCCCATTCCCGCGCCCGTGCCAGAGCGCGTCAGCCGCTTTGCGGACGCGCTCTCCCGAATTCCCTAATCCCCGAGGAAAACCACACCGTGCCAGACAACGACAAGAACGGGCCAACCGCGCCGGAAACCGGGTCTGTCCCGCCGACGGGGTCCGGGGACGCCCCCGGCCAGACCCAGGTCTCCAACGAGTTGCTTTCAAAGCTGGTGGAGGCTGTCAGCAACCTCGCACGGGGCGAAGTTGCCCAGACCGCATCGCTTGAGCGGATCAAAGAGGAAATTGAGGAGACCCAGGAGAAGCAGGAGGCAAGCCATCAGGCCTGGACCGCCTGGCTGACCCATTTCATGCTGGACCGCGAGGCGGGATGGCGAAAGTGGCTGGTTCAACTGACCGTGCGCGCCCTGGCCGTGGTTATGGGCATATCGGCTTTCTGGGGATTCATGGGCTGGTACATTGACCGTATCGAAATCGTGCGCATGTCGCAGACCTACTGCAACACGGCCGTGCAGGTGTATGAGGAGGAGGAGAATTCGACGGTCGCGCTTGAACTGCTGGACAAGGCGGTCGAATTGAACGGAAACGATTCGGACATCCGGTTCCAGCGCGCCTTTATCGGGGGCATGGCGGTGGTGCATGACCTGCTCAACCTGGACCGTCCCGTCAACCGCGAGGAGCTGGACCGCGCGCACGGCGCGCTGGCCCAGGCCCACATGCTCCAGCGCCTGCGTCCCAAGAGTCCCGAATCGCACATCCTGTCGTCACAAATCTACACGGCACTGAAGAAATTCGACGCGGCCCAGAGCGAGATGGACAAGGCACTGGCGCTTGCCTCCGACAATCCGCTGGTGCGCTGGCGGCATGCGGCGCTGATCATGGAGCAGGTCAGGAACGACCAGAAGAAGGCGCTGGATCATACCGCGCTGCTGGCGGACGCCGAGAAAGAGCTGGACGCGGCACTCGCGTTGAGCCGGCAGCCCGAAAAGCGCCCCCTCCTCGACACAAGTTCACTGCCTTCCCTGCTGGCGAGCCCCTTTGTGTCCGCGGACCCCGACGAAACCAACCCCCACCTGGAGAAAATGATCCTGCTGTGGAAGGGCATTCTGGAATCGGAACACCGAAAGAACTACGCCAAGGCGCGGGAGTACTACACCGAGGCGCTGAAGAGCGACCCCGGTTTTTCGCTGGCACTGTCAAGCCGGGGCATAGCATGGCTCAGCGGCGGGAACAAGGACCTTGCCAAGGCGCGGGAGGATTTCCTGCAGGCGTTGAACACCGACCCAAACTGCGTGCAGGCCTATTACGGTCTGGGCATGGTGTACGGCTACCAGGACCGCTACGAAACGGCCAAATCCTATTTCGACAAGGGACTGGCCATCAACGAGACGTCGCTGCGCCTGCTGAAATGGCGCGGCATCGTGAATGCCGAGATGCAGCAGTGGGACGCCGCGCTGGAGGACTATGACAAGGCGCTGGACCTTGACCCGGCGGATTACGAGCTGTACGTGCGCAAGGCCAAGGTGCTGGAAAAGACCGGAAAACCGCAGGATGCCATCAGCGACCTGCTGTTCGCCGAGGAACTGCACCCGGATAATCCGGACATTGCATACAATCTCGGAAATGTCTACCTTAGCGTGGGCGATACGGAGCGGGCGCTGGCACGGTACGGCAACGCACTGAAACAGAAGCCCGACTTTGACGACTGCTGGGCCGCACAGGCGGACGCCTTCGCCAAGGCAAACCGCATGGATGACGCCCTGGAATCGCTAAACCGCGCCGTGGCCTGCGCCAAGCAGGAACAGGAGCGTTTCTACCTGCGGCGGGGCACGCTTGAACAAACGATGGGCAAGCCGGAGGCGGCACTGGGTGATTTCCAGGCCGCCGCGGAAAAGGACCCGAAGCTGGCCCCGGCATGGCTGGGCGCGGCAAAGATTCTCGCCGATCTGGGCCGGGCCGAAGAGGCCCGCACAACGCTTGAACGGTATATCAACCTGCGCCCGGATGATGCCGAGGGACGGCAATTGCAGGAACGGCTAAAGTAAGGCGGAATTCGGGCAGATTTCGGCGGGGCACAGAACGTCTTCCTCCGATGCCCCATGGGAAATGTGGGAAGCATGGAAGGAATGGAAGTGTTCGAATGCTGCGTCGTGGAGGACGGTTCTCCCCCGCCGGAATCCGGGCGATTCGGAGCAAGATTTGTAATCGGGCCCGACTGAATATATACTAATTCAGTGAACGCAGTTCATCCAGATTTCACACAAAACACGACCGCCCGTGACCGCAGCCGAATCGAGACCCGTCGTCGTCTGTTGGAGACGGGCCGGACACTTTTTTCCCTGCACGGGGTAGCTGACACCCGCGCTTCCGATGTCGCGGCGGCGGCGGGCGTGGCGGTTGGCACGTTGTATCTCCATTTCAAGGACAAACAGGGGCTGTTGCGGTCCATATTGCAGGAAGGCGTTGAAGAACTCATGACGGCGCTGCAGCAACTGGGACAGCGTCCGGCTCCAGACCCGGTGGCGACTGTCCGGGCCCACACGGAACTTTTGGTGCGTTTTGCCGAGTCCCACCCCGGCTTATGCCGTATTCTGTTTGATCCGGAGTCGATCCGGACCGAGATCAGCACGGAGATCACGGAACAGCTTGTTTCCATGGTGGAACTGCGGCTGCGTGAAGGGATTGCCAAGGGCATTATCCCTTCCCCCATTGACCCGGTGGTGGCGGCAAACGGCACTGTGGGCATGGTTCTTCAGGTGCTGGACTGGTGGACGCGCAACCCGGGCGTTGCCACTGCGGATACCGTAATCGAAACCCTGACCCGTCTTCGTTTGTCAGGTCTTTATGCGTGTTAGGCAGACGGGCGTACCCCGGCACTGTGCCGGGGTTGCCCAAAACGCGGATTTGAGCCGAATCATCATGAGCAAGATGAAAATTAACAGCGCGCAATCGGGCGGTACCACCGCCGCACTTGCAGTGCTGCTGGCAGTCTTGGCGCTTTGTTCGCCCCGCGTCTCCGGACAGGAGCGGCTGAGTTTCGGGGACGCGCTGAAGCGTGTGCAGCAGCGCAATGAGTCCCTGATGGCGGGCCAGGACGAAATCCGGCAGCGTGAATCGGAAAAGGCGGCCATGTCGGGGCTGCGGGTTCCAAAGGCGGAGCTGGATATGCGCACGTCCTTCCTGGACGCGGATGTCACCACGCCCTTTGACCCGATTCCCATCGCCTACAAGATGCAGAACAAGCACTTTACCAAAGCGGAGCTTTCGATCACCTGGCCGGTCTATACGGGCGGCCGGATCGACGCCGCAAACCGGGCCGCGTCGGCCAAGCAGGACGAGGCGGAGGCGCAGTTCCGTTATACAGGCGACCAATTGGTCACGGAACTCGCGCAGCGCTACTTTGGCGTGTGTCTGGCGCGGCGCGCGCGGGAGGTGACGGCGCTGAAAGTGGATGCGACGGCGCGGCATGCGGCGCGGGCAAAGCGTCTGCTGGAAGAGGGTATCATTGCGAAAGCGGAAACGCTGAGCGCCGAAGTCGCGCTGGCCAATGCGCGCGCCGAACTGGAGGCGGCGGATCGCGACGTGACGATTGCGTCGGAGGGTCTTGCGAACACGATGGCCTGGACCGATCCCGTGGAGCCGGTTACGTCGCTGTTTCTGCTCCGGGACCTTGAGGCACGGCCGTACTTTGAGAATTCGGTGGACGACCGGCATCCCGTGCTGACGATGCTGGGGGCGAAACGCGAGCAGGCCCACCAGGGGGTTCGCGCGGAGCAGGGTGCAACCCTTCCGACGGCGTATGTGTTCGGCATGTACGAGCTCCTCCCCGACGGGTGCAGCGTGGTGGACCCCAAGTGGGCGTTTGGTTTTGGGGGGCAGTACACCCTGTTTGACGGGGAACAGGGCCGCAACAAGATATCGGCGGCAAAGGCGCAGGAGGAAAGGGTTGCGCATCTGCGGCAGAAATACCAGCGCGACCTGCGCAGCCTTACCGTGAAGCGTTATGAGGAGATGGAGAAGGCGCGGGAACAGTACGACTCGCTGGACACAACCCTCGCGCTGACGTCGGAAAACCTGCGCGTGCGCACGCGGGCCTTTGAAGAGGGCATGGCGACATCGCTGGAGGTGGTGGACGCGACGCTTTCCCACGCCCGCGCGCAGCTTGGGCGGCTGAAAGCCGCTTATGATTTTGACTTTGCTTTCTTTCAACTGCTTGAATCGAGCGGCCTTACGGGGCGGTTTGACGAGTATCTGGCCCGGGCGGTCCCGGTGCCGGAAAATGATGTGTTTCCCGGCCCGAGTGAGACCTCGCTTGTGGAGCCCCTGGACAAGAAACCTGCGGAGGCGGCGGCCAAATAATGCGCCATCCACGTCTGATAGCTTTTTTCATCATATTGATTGTGCTGGCTGCGGTGTCCGCCGCGGGGTGGATGATGATGCAGCCGCAGCAGCAGTTTATCCAGGGCGAGGTTGAGGCGCGCAAGGTAAATGTGTCCGCCAAAATACCCGGCCGCGTGGAGGAGATGCTGGTGGAGGAAGGGCAGGCCGTGAAGCAGGGCGATGTTGTCGCCGTGCTGGACAGTCCGCAGCTTCAGGCCAAGCGCACGCAGGCACAGTCGGCGGAAAATGCCGCAAGCGCCCAGCGGGACAAGGCGGAAAACGGCGCGCGGGAGGAACAAATCCGCATGGCGCAGAACCAGTGGCTTCAGGCGTCGGCGGGCGCGGAACTGGCGGAGAAGAGTTTCAAGCGGGTTCAGCGGCTCTTTGAGGACGGCGTGCTGCCGGCACAACGGCGGGACGAGGTGCAGGGACAGCGGGACATGGCGCTGAAGCTGCAGGCGGCGGCAAAAGCCCAATATGACATGGCGGTAAACGGCGCACGCGCGGAGGACAAAACCGCCGCGCAGGCGCTGGTGGACCAGGCGGCGGGGGCGGTGTCCGAAGTGGATTCCCTCCTTGAGGAGGCCAAGGTGCGCACACCGGCCGACGGAGAGGTTGTGGAGTACGTTGTGAACCAGGGTGAACTGGCGTCTGCGGGGATGCCGATTGTGACGGTGGTGAAGCTGGACGATCAGTGGGTCACGTTCAATCTTCGCGAGGACCACCTTGCGGGGATGAAAATGGGGGATCATCTGAAGGGCACCATCCCGGCCCTGAACGGCCGGGCGGTCGATCTGGAAGTAACCTATATCGCGCCGCTGGGCGATTTTGCGGCGTGGCGCGCAACAAGCATCTCGGGCGGTTTTGATTTGAGGACTTTCGAGGTCCGGGGCAAGCCCACGGCGGCGGTTGAAGGGTTGCGTCCGGGCATGACCGTTGTGGTCCCATGGGACAAATTTCCGCAGCCGGATCCCTTCCGGCAACTGCGGGATATGTTCCGGCGCAAGTAGCCCATGCCGCCCCCCGTCACCACCTGCGAAACGCGGCCAAGCGGCGGACTGTGGCGTGTGACAGCGCGCGAGTTCGCACTGATCGCCCGCAGCCCGTTCATGCTGATGTTTGTCGTCGTTCTTCCCCTCGTGGCATTTGCCGTTCTTGCGACCGCCTTCTACCAGCAAACGCCGCGGGACCTTCCCATACTGGTGTGCGATCAGGACGGCAGCGCCCTCTCGCGCCGTCTAATCCGGTGTGCGGACGCATCCGCGTCTCTTGCCGTGACGGCGCAAGTGCATGACGTGAACGAGGGGGGGGATTTGATCCGCGAGGGGAAGGCCTATGCGCTTGCGCTGATTCCCAAGGATTTCGAGCGGGACGTTCTGCGCGGGGACGCACCCGCGGTGACGATGTACTTCAACAACCAGTGGATGCTGACCAGCGGCGTGATCAGCCGGGCCGTGAGGGAGGTCATGGGCTACATGTCCGGAGGCGCCGATGTGCGACGGCGCATGGCGCAGGGATCGACTCCCGATCAGGCGATGCAGCAGTGCGAGCCCATCCGGGTGGATCAGCATATTTTGTACAACCCGGCGATAAACTACCGCTTTTTCCTTCTTCCCGCACTGTTCCCGACACTGCTCCAGATATTCGTGGTGATGGTTTCCGTGCGGGCGGTGGGTTCCGAACTGCGCTATGAAACCGCCGGCGAATGGCTCGCCGCGGCGGGCGGCCGCACGTGGGTGGCGCTTCTGGGCAAACAGCTCCCGTACACCGCGGCGTTCATGGTAATCGGTGTCTTCATGTGGTCGTTGCTGATTCGGTTCTACAATGTGCCGATGCTGGGCAGTCTCGGGCTGCTGACGGGCGGCACGTTGCTGTTCATTCTTGCCTACCAGTCTGTGGGTTGCCTGCTTGTGGCGCTGACGGGCAACCTGCGCATGGCCAGCAGCATAGCCGGATTCTACAGCGGCCCGGCCTTCGCTTTTGCGGGGGTAACCTTCCCCACGCTGGGCATGCCGCTGCCCGCGCTTGTCTGGAGCAACTGCCTTCCGCTGAGCCACTATTTGCGCCTTGTGACACAGCAAATGCTGGAGGGCGCGCCCGAACGGGTCAGCGGCCCGCCGATGCTGGCGCTGATGGCGTTCTGCATTCTTCCGCCTCTTGTCTTTCTTCCCAAACTGGACCGGATGCTGCGCGATCCCTCGTGCTGGGGGCAACTATGAAATACCTCCTC
>CAZOMH010000207.1:0-7228 GCA_964580415.1 uncultured Nitrospirales bacterium | reverse complement strand
ACAAGCCGGTCTGCGCCGTCAAAACGGAACATCTCAAAGCAGGCAAACCCCTTAAACAGTTCCCAAAGCGCCTGCTCCACTTCGTATTCCGACCCTCCGTGCATCGCCCGGAGTTGGGACACCGACATAACCCCGTCGCGCGACTGCCACAGTATATCGAACACTTCGCGGGCGGTCCCAGAAAATCCGCGGGTGGCCACATAGTGAACCACCGAATCCACGTGCCGGTAATACTTTTCCAGAAGAAGCTCGACTGCGCCCTTTTTCGTCAACGGCCCATCCGCGCCCAACCGTTCCTCAAGACGCCGGAAATCGTGGGGGTCCAGGCCCTTCAGCCGCACAATCATTGAAGGAACATCGCCGTGGTTTTCAAGTCCCTCGGCAATGCGCCGCACTGCCTGGTGCCCCTCGGGCACAACCTTAATCTTGGTGAGATCGGTAAACATCAGCCGGTGATTGATGTCCAGAAGATACTCCACCTCCTCTTCGGGAACATCCAGCTTCTTTGAAAGGAACCGCACCGTCAGGCCCGACCGACTGTTGTTGGCCAGTTCACGGGCGATGCGGTACGTGGTTCGGCTTATGCCTTCCAGTGACGCCAGCAAACTCGCCCCATGTCGCATCGTATACAGGTCTCCTTCCATCGCCGCGCCCTCTTGTTCCACGCGGATGGAAGCTCCTATTATAACCTCTGTTGCCGCTGCTAACAAGAGGCGGAACCACTTTTAAATGCGCCTTCCGGCCCGACTCCGGCGCGTCCCGTAAACCCGGTTGACTTGTCCCCTCCCGTGCGCCACTATATTGGCGCGCCGCCGGCGCTGTTCAGTATTGCGTCCGCCAACCAACCAGACTTGGAGGAATGAAATGTTTACGGTCAGAATTCTGAAACGCATGGCCCCCGTGATCCTTTGCCTGCTATTGCCCGTTTCGGCCGTGGCCACGGTCAGCGTCCCCAACATTATCGGCGACCATATGGTCCTGCAGCAGGGCAAGACCGCGCCCGTCTGGGGCAAAGCCGCCCCCGGCGAATCTGTGTCCGTCACCATCGGGGGACAGACGGCAAAGACCACCGCAGACGCCCGGGGTCTTTGGAAAGTAAAGTTGTCCAAGCTGAAGCCCGGCGGACCGCTTGAGATGACCATCACCGGAAAGGACAACGCCCTGACGGTCAAGGACATCCTTGTCGGCGAGGTTTGGATTGGCTCCGGCCAGTCCAACATGCAATGGTGCGTCAAGGATTCCAAGAACGGAGCAGACGAGGTTGCCGCCGCCAACTATCCCGACATCCGCCTTTTCTACGTCAAACGCACTGTGGCCACCACACCGCAGGACAACTGCGAAGGCGAATGGAAAGTCTGCACTCCTGAAACCGTCCCGGAATTCTCCGCCGTCCTCTATTTCTTTGGCCGGGACTTGCGCAAGGAACTGAATCGCCCCGTTGGCCTTATCCATTCCTCATGGGGCGGCACGCCGGCCGAGTCATGGACCCGCCGCCAGACCCTTGTCGCCGATCCGGACCTTAAGGTTATCGCGGATCGCTGGGACGAGAATATCGCCAACTACCCGAAGGCCAAGGAAGCGTTTGACCTCGCAATGAAACAGTGGGAAAAGGATGCCGAGAAGGCAAAGGCTGCAAGCCAGCCGGAGCCAAAGAAGCCCGGCGCCCCCCAGGGTGCCGACAGTCCCTGGCTTGCCTCCGGGCTTTACAATGCCATGATCGCTCCAGTGGTGCCCTATGCCATTCAGGGCGTCGTCTGGTACCAGGGCGAATCCAACGCCGGCCGTGCCTACCAGTACCGCAAACTCTTCTCCGCCATGATCACAGACTGGCGCAACGCATGGGGCAACGATAATTTCTCCTTCTACTTCGTGCAGCTGGCCAACTTCGCAGACACCAAGCCCGACCCGGCCGAGGATGACTGGGCCGAACTGCGCGAAGCACAGAATATGGCGCTCACACTCAAGAATACGGGTATGGCCGTCACCATCGACATCGGTGACGCGAAGGACATTCACCCCAAGAACAAACAGGAAGTGGGACGCCGCCTCGCGCTGAATGCGCTGGCCAAGGACTACGGAAAGAATGTGGATTACTTCGGCCCCATGTACAAATCCATGTCGGTCAAGGGCAGTGAGATTGCAGTCAAATTTGCCCACACCGACGACGGACTTGTGGCAAAGGACGGCGAAGCGCTCAAGGGCTTTGCCATCGCCGGAGCCGACAAGAAGTTTGTCTGGGCCGACGCCAAAATAAAGGGCAACAAGGTGCTTGTGTCCTCCCCGCAGGTGGCCAAACCCGTCGCCGTCCGCTACGCATGGGCCCACAACCCCGTGTGCAACCTGTTCAACGGTGCCGGTCTCCCCGCGTCGCCCTTCCGCACGGACTCCTGGCCCGGCGAAACGGTCAACAACAAGTAAACGCGCTCTTCAAGAATACAGGCCCGTGCCGTGGCACGGGCCTGTATTCTTCTTGGCCATACGCTCTTCCGGGAGGCGCCTAATCCAGCATGCCCCGCCCATGAAGTTCGGCGGCAATGCGGACCGCAACCTCCTTTGACATGCGGCCACTGTAATGCACCAAATCGATATACAGCATCCCCGGAAGCCCTTCCTGCATGTCGGCCAGCCACACGAAGGCGGACGGCATCTTGTTCCGCGCCACGTAGTCCGCCATCATCCGGTAACCATATCGTGACCGTCCATGCCCCCTCCACCCGGCCAACTCGTACGGGTGGGCCCCCTTGTATTTGTACGACGGCACCGGTTGCCATATAAAGAGCGCTTTTACAGTATTGGCCGCAGCCACAGCCTCTATATTCACTATATTCGCCAGGTAACGCTGCTGAATCGACTCCAGGATGTCCTTTCGTTGCAATTCTTCCTCGGTCTCCGTCCTTTCGTTCGCACCGGGACGAAACCATCGTTCGCGAAGCACGCGCACAACCGGCAGTTGGTCCGCCAAAGACCGGAGATGAAAGGGCACCGACGTGCTGTTCTCAAACAGTGTGCCTATCTGTCCGGAGAACCCCGGTTCATCCTTCACGTGAAAATACTCGTTTAGTCCGTCAAGGAAAACGGCCACGTCCGGCTTGTGTCCGGCCAAGAGTAGTTGCTCAAACAGGACCCGCTCGGGGCTGGAGAAGAACATCGGACACCCAAAATTGTAAACCCGGACCGGTTTCCCCCCCTGCTCCTTCAGTGCCTCCTGAAGATGCGTGGCAATCGTGTCATCCTGCGGTACACCAACGTTGTACGCCGTCGAACCACCAAACAGGAACACATTGAAGTTTTCCGGCACCGGCGGCCATGGCCCCTGGTCTTTACAGTACCGAAAGCCCGCCTCATGGTTGCTTGTATACTTGCCCCGGGTGGCCTTGGGTTGAAACTCCCGGTAGGGCGCATATTCATAGGCAATTGCCCAGCTTTCCTGGAGCATTTCACTCATCTCGGCCGCGGACATCCCCGGGTAAACCTCCTCGCGCACAGTCTTTGGAAGCTCAAAGGGAAGGTATTTCGTGTCGATTCCCAAAGTCCGGACCGGGCCCCGCAGATATATGAAGCATGCGCCGTTAATCACAACAAACAACAGAATCATCGAAACAAGGATCACGGCGAGCGACGCATAGGCCTTTGCCGCTTTCCCCAATATTCCCGTCATTGTCAAAATTCTCCCTCAATCGGTCCTGACAGGCGCACGGGAGTGCATACCGTCCGATGGATCGGCATGACTATAACAGAGTGCCGCGGCAATGTGAACCGTTCCGCCCCGCAATCCCCGCAAAAGGGTCCGTCGGGACGGCCGTTTCGCTACGATTGACAACGACTGGGAATTTCCTTACTATCTGTGGCGGCAGAGGGCGGTTTGACGTGAGTTCCGACCGTTATGTCCGGTCTGTGACATAATCCGCCGTCCGACGGCGTTTGGAGATGAGCGAATACCCATGAAACACTTCTTCGCAACCAAGTCGCTGGACCTGCTGCTTGAGGAAATGGCCGGGGAAAAACGCCTGCACCGCGTTTTGGGCCCCGTGGCGCTCACCGCAATCGGCATCGGCACCATCATCGGCGCGGGCATTTTTGTCGCGGTCGGCGCTGCGGCATGCAAGACAACCGGTCCCGCAATCATCGTGTCCATCATGGTATCCGGCGTGGCCTGCATCTTTGCCGCCTTATGCTACGCCGAATTTGCCGCGATGGCCCCCGTGGCCGGCTCCGCCTACACCTACGCCTATGCCACCCTTGGCGAAGTCTTCGCGTGGATTATTGGCTGGGACCTCATCCTTGAGTACACCGTCGCCTCCTCCACCGTCGCCCATGGCTGGTCCCATTACTTTCAGAACCTCATCGGAATGCTCAATCTCCATCTTCCCGATATCTTGTCCAAGTCCCCCTTCATTACCGATCCCGTCTCCCACCACCTCGTGAGAACGGGCACTCTTGTGGACCTTCCCGCATTTGCCATAGCCGCGCTCGTCACTGTCATTCTGGTGCTGGGCATCAAGGAAAGCGCCCGGTTTAATGCGGTCATGGTCGTCATCAAATTGTCCGTCGTTCTGTTCGTTATCATCGCCGGCGCGTTCTATGTCAACCCCGCCAACTGGCATCCCTTCGCCCCGTATGGATGGAAAGGCCTCAGCTTCTTCGGCGGCGCCTACAACTGGGGCACCGTGGTAAACGGCCTTCCCGTGGGGATGCTCGCCGGCGCGGGGATCATGTTCTTTGCCTACATTGGATTCGACTGCGTCTCCACCCAGGCCGAAGAGGCCCGAAATCCCCAGCGCGATGTGCCCATCGGCATCATCGCCTCCCTGCTCATCTGCACCGTCCTCTACATTGCCTTCGCCGCCGTGCTCACCGGCATGGTCCCCTACGACAAGATCGATATTGATGCGCCCGTCGCCGCCGCATTCAGCCATGTCGGTCTGTCCTCGGCCCAGTTCGTTATTACTCTGGGCGCCCTGGCGGGCATGACCTCCGTCATCCTCGGTCTTATGCTTGGCCAGCCCCGCGTGCTGCTTGCCATGTCACGCGACGGGCTCCTTCCCAAGAGTTTCTTTGCCGATATTCACCCCCGTTTCCGCACTCCCTGGAAATCCAGCATTCTCACCGGCATCGCGGTCGCCACGCTTTCCGCCATCCTTCCGCTCGACACCCTCCTTCAACTCGTCAATATCGGAACGCTGCTCGCCTTTGTCATAGTGTGCCTCGCCGTGCTTGTCATGCGGCGCGCCAACCCCGACGCCGTGCGCCCCTTCCGATGCCCGTTCGTTCCCGTCACCCCCGTCCTCGGCGCGCTCCTCTGCTTCGTTCTCATGCTGTCGCTGCCTTCCGGCAACTGGCTCCGCCTCCTCGTCTGGCTGCTTGTCGGTTTCGTCATTTACTTCTTCTACGGAAGACATCACAGCGTTCTCGCCAAAATCCGCGCCGACAAGAACTCGTAGGGCTGTTTTGGGCGGGAAGAACCTTTCGGCACCGCCAAAACGGTTATTCGCCCGCGCCCATTCCTTCGCACCCGCGGGCCATGGCTTCGGCGTTGGCGGACATTCTGCGCAGGATCGACACGACCAACGATTCTTCCCCGGCGCTGACCCCCTTCAGAATACCCTGGTTCCATGAAAAGAGAACCGCGAAGAATTCCTCTTCGATCTTGCGCGCCTTTTCGGTCACGGACACCCGCACCACGCGACGGTCATTGGTGTCTTGTCTCCGCGAGATGTATCCAAGGTCTTCAAGGCGCTGCATCGCCCGGGTGATGGTTCCCCTGTCCATCTTAAGAATGCACCTGACCACGTCCTGGCTCACATCGTCCTTAATGAACAGTTCCGCCAGGAGGAATGCCTGGCCCGCTCCGATATTGAACCGCGCAAGCTGCTTTGTGATATACATCATTCCGCAGCGTGCCGTAACCGAAATCAGCCGGCCCGATATCTCGTCCCGGTGCGAACGCAAATAGGCAATACGATGCCGTGTCTCTCCCGAAAGCCCCTTGCCGTCCGGTCCGTCCACTTCTGACATGATCATTTCCCTCTTCTCCCATCCGCTTTCCGGATGAAGTCTGCCGCAAACGCATCCCCGGCCCCGTGGGCCAACGCCGCCATTAGCGCCGAAATGCCTCCACCAGTCCGTCCATCATCTCGCCTGATTGAACAAGGCACACGTCCTCGAAGCCCGCCGTGGAAAGGCTTTCCTTGATTTCGTCAAACGTATAGCAGTTCCCGCCGCTCGTGGCAACCAGCATGTTCACGGCAAACATGGCTCCGCCCACCGGCTCTGTCCGGTTGGGACTCATGACATGGTCCCGGATGAGAATACGGCCACCGGGAACGAGGGCGTCGTATACCTTCCGGTAGAGCGCCACATTCTGTTCCGGGCTGTTTTGGTGGATGATGGCGGACAACAACGCCAAGTCATACCCGCCCGGCAGCGTATCTTTGTAGAAATCTCCGGGCACAAGGTCGATCCGCGATAAGAGGCCCGTCTTTTCAAGCCGTTTCCGTGCGAGGGCAATGACCTCGGGCCGGTCAAATATCGTCGCGCGCATGCCCTTGTACTTGGTCAAGAACGCCTCCGCATACGTCCCGGTGGCGCCGCCCACATCGAGTAATTTGAGCGACTGCGTGGCTCCGGCGGCGTCGGCAATGGACCTTGCGCCATGAACGCCGACGACATGCATCGCGCCGATGAACGCCTCCAGTTCCGCCGGGTCCACAAACACGCCCCCCGGACGGTCCGCGATGCCCCGTTTCACGATGTCGGTCAATTCGGTCCATCGCGGCCAGAGGGTGGCCGCATGCTTCACCATCGGCAGCACTGATTTCGGCGACCGGCCTGACATCAGTTCCGCAATGTGCTCCGGGCACATGTACATTCCGTCCTCTTTGGACAGGAGTCCCATGGCGCTCAATGCATCCAGCAGAATTGCGGTTCCCCGCGCGGAAGTTCCCAGCGCCGCGCAGACCTCGTCCCTGCTCTTGGGTGCCTCCGCCAGCAGGTTGAATACGTCCAGTTCAGCGCCGCTGAGCAATACGCGGGCCTCCATAAAGTCCCGCGCCAATCCAAGGACCGATTCCGTATTCCACACTTTCATGGACATTCTCCTTTTCCATCGTGGAAACCAGGCACAACTTCTATTTTATCACTTTACACCACTTCCGATTCCTCTTTCCTGCTCTTTTTAACCTGGATATCTCACCACCCGCTGTAGTGCGCCCACAACTCTTTGCAGGGC